>NZ_JBSWXU010000002.1:0-95828 GCF_056160785.1 Mycobacterium sp. ABE4_509
TCGGCCAAGTCTCGTGGGCTCGGAGATGTGGATAAGAGACGGGGTTGGGGGGTGGGTGGCGGCGCGGGGGCCGGGGTGGGTGGCGCCGCGGGGGCAGACGGTGCAGGTGTGTCCGGGCGGGTCTGGGGGCCTTCGCCGTGCAGGGCGGGATCAGGCTGAGCGGTCAGGGCGGCCTGGTCGGCCACGACGTGTACGACCACGCTGGCCGCGCGGGCATCCTCGGCCGCGGCGGCGGGGCAGTCGGGGGTGGCGCACAGACACTTGAGGGTGTGTGCGCCGGCGAACACCGCGCCGAACGCATCGGCGCGTTTCTGGGCCAGGGTGCGCGGATCAGCCTCACACACCGAGGCGACCAGCGCGGCGATGCGTTGCGCGGCGATCGCGGCGTCGACCGAATACACCCGGCCGTAGACGCTGGTGGTGCCGGTCGCGTCGTCGCGCTTGCCGATCCCGAAATCGCGAGACCGTGACCGGGCGCGCACCCGGCGCACCGCATCAGGGTCGAGGGTGTGGATCCACACCTCGATCGCGGTGTCGAGTTTCTCCCCCGACAGCGTCCCCCACGAGCTGGCTGCGGCGGCGAACTGCTCATCGAGGCCCGCCCACACCGCGTCGTCGACGACCAGGGCGCACTGCCACACGATCCGCGACACCACCCGCGCGCTGACCTGCCCGGCCAAGAACCGCCGGCCCAGTTTCGGCAGCCGATCACGCAGGGTCACCGCGGTGTCCATCAAACCCACCGCGCGTCCGTGCGAGACGGTCAGCGCCGCGGCGATCTGCGCGGCAGCGGCGTCGGTGTCATCGCAGGCCCAGCGGGCGCGCGCCGGGTCGCTGCACTGCCGGCGCTGCCATTCGGCGATCGCGACGAATGTGCGGGCCTCCGCCGCGGCCGCCGTCGCCGACCAGCCGGTGATCGCGTCGATCACCTCGCCATCCGAGGCGCCAGCCAGGTCGGCCGGCCCCGGAAGCGAACTATCGAACATATGAGCGACACTATTCGGGGCCACCGACGCCGGATCTCATCCGCAAGCCACCACCACCCAACCTGGGGATGAAAACGCGATTGGGGATAACTCCCTCCCCCGAGCCCCGAGCCTGCGGGCCGACTTGGCAGGATCGCGCCACACATGGGCCAGACCGCCTTTTCTGCCCCGGGCAGGAATGCCTGCCGAACACGACCCCTTGCACCCGGTATGGAGCTCGGATTTCACATCCCCGTTTTCGACATCGACGGCGGACCCACCGCCATCGCCGCAGAGCTGGCCGAGGTCGGTGCCGCCGCCGAGGCAGCCGGCGCGACCTGGCTGTCGTTCATGGATCACTTCTTCCAGATCGAACCGACCGGGCTGCCCGCCGAGGCGAACATGCTCGAGGGATACACCACGCTCGGATATCTGGCCGGGCACACCAGCTCGATCAGCCTCGGGTTGCTCGTCACCGGCGTCACCTACCGCCATCCCGGCCTGCTCGCCAAGACCGTCACCACCCTCGACATCCTCTCCGGGGGACGCGCGGTGCTCGGCATCGGCGCCGCCTGGTTCGAGCGCGAACACCACGGCCTCGGAGTGCCGTACCCGCCCACAGCGGAGCGTTTCGAACGCCTGGAGGAGACCCTGCAGATCTGCGACCAGATGTGGGACCCGACCGACAACGGTCCGTACCAGGGCAAGCACTATCAGCTCGCCGAAACCCTGTGCTCGCCACAGCCGATCAACCGGCCCAAGGTGCTCATCGGTGGCGGCGGCGAGCGCAAGACCCTGCGGCTGGTGGCCCGGTACGGGGACGCCTGCAACCTGTTCGCCAGCTCCCCCGGCGACGTCGCGCACAAGCTCGACGTGCTGCGCCGGCACTGCGACGACGCAGGCCGCGACTACCACAGCATCAGCAAGACAATCCTGGCCATGAACGCCGGACCCGAGGCCATCGACGAGTTCCTCACCCAGATGGCCGCCTACGCCGAACTCGGCGTCGACACGGCGATCGTCACCCCCAAGACCGGTGCACCCGCGTCCTGGATAGACGCCATGTCCCCGGCGGTGGCCAGACTCGCCGAGCTGGGCTGAGCGGCCTAGTCGACATCACACCTACTCGTAGCGCATCCAGCCGGGGTCACCCAGGTAGCGCTCTGCCAACGCTGCGGTGCCCATGGCGAAGCCGTCGGTGAACGTCAACGCCGCGTCGGCATCGGCGTGCGAGGCCACCCAGGCGGTCAGCATAAGCCGGCGCAGCATGACGAACGTCGGGATCATCTCCACGTGCCCGGCCGGGATCGCCCGCACCTCCCGGTATCCGCGCAGCCAGTCGGCGATCATCCGCCCGGCCTCGGGGGTGTCCTCGATGAACGACACCACCGCGCCGAGATCGGCCAGATGCCAGGACCAACCGCAGTCGTCGAAATCGATGACGGTGAGACCACCAGCGCCGGCGGGGCCGACCATCAGATTCGCCATCCGCAGGTCGGCGTGGATCAGCCCGAACCGGTCCGGCGCCTGACCGAACTCGGTGAGCGCGCCGGCCACCGCCGCGGCGGCCCGTTCCACCACCGCCGCCCCCTCGGATGTCAGCCCGGGCGCCTCCCGCCAGTTACCCCACCGGGCCACCGGCCCCAGCGTGGCGTCCACGTCCCAGGCGAACCGGGTGAAGTACTCCGGAGCCGACCAGCGCTCGACGTGGTCGTGCATGTGCGCCGACAACCGGCCCAGCTCGTCGAAGCCGACCGCATCGGGGTTCTCCTCGGCGGTGCAGCCCTCGATGAACGTCACCGCGTCGACGTGCAGCATTCCGTCGCCCACCACAGCGGCCACCACGTCGCGACCGTCGGCGGCGTGGATCAACTCCGGTGTCGCCACGTCGGTCTCGCGGCGCAACGCCGTCATCCAGTCCAGCTCGGAGCGGATGGCCTCCAGCGAGTGATAGCCCGGCCGGTGCACCCGCAGCACGATCGGCTCGTCGTCGGCCACCAGGTATGTCGCGTTCTCCGACAGACTGAGCAGGCGCAACGGCGCGTCCTGGGGGCGCGCGTAGGCCGGTAGCGCGGCGCGGGCGTAACTCTCGTGGTCGGGGGGCAGTCCGGACATCCACACAATTCTGACCGACGACCGGTCATGCAGCAGACTGGGGCGTGATGGCCTTCTCGAACATCATGGACTCCAACAGCTACCGCAGCGGGTCGGGCACCGCGGCCGGCGAGCCGATGATCGCCGCGCGGGAGCGGCTGCTCGGCCCGGCCAACCGGCTGTTCTACGAGCAGCCGGTGCACCTGGTGCGCGGTGAGGGCGCCTACCTCTACGACGCCGAGGGAAACCGGTTCCTGGACGCCTACAACAACGTCGTCAGCGTCGGACACTGCGAACCCCGGGTCGTCGAGGCCGTCACCCGCCAGATGTCGACCCTGAACACCCACACCCGCTACCTGCACCGCGGGATCCTCGACTATTCCGAGCGGCTGCTGGCCACCCTGTCCGACGACACCGGCGGACCGGATCAGGTGATGTATGCGTGCACCGGGTCCGAAGCCAACGACCTGGCACTGCGGGTCGCCGCGATGTACACCGGCGCCACCGGCGTCATCGTGACGTCGGACGCCTACCACGGCAACACCGCCACCGTCACCGCGATCTCACCGTCGTTGGGCGGCGCGGCGACGGTGGGCCCGAACGTGCGGACGGTGCCGGCACCGGACAGCTACCGGGTGCCCGCCGGCGAACTGGCCGGACGCTTCGCCGACGATGTGGCCCGCGCCGCCGACGATCTGGCGGCCGCCGGGCACGGGGTCAGTGCCCTGGTGCTCGACACGATCTTCTCCTCCGACGGCGTCTACCCCACCCCCGACGTCCTGGGCCCGGCCGTCGCCGAAGTCCGCCGACGCGGGGGCGTCTTCGTCGCCGACGAAGTACAACCGGGCTTCGCGCGCACCGGGGATGCGATGTGGGGCTTCCAGCGCCACGGGGTGGTTCCGGACCTCGTCACGATGGGCAAGCCGATGGGCAACGGGCTGCCGGTGGCGGCGATGGCCGGCCGGGCCGAGGTGCTGGCACCGTTCGCGACCGGCGTGCCGTACTTCAACACGTTCGCCGGCAACCCGGTGTCGATGGCGGCGGCCGCGGCGGTGCTGGACGTCATCGAAGCCGACGGGCTGCGCGACCGCGCCCGCGATGTCGGGGCCGCGCTGCGAGCCGGACTCGCCGCCGTGACCGACCCGCGGATCGGGAACGTCCGCGGGGCCGGGCTCTACCTCGGCGTGGAGATCGTCAGCGACCAGCGCACCAAGACGCCCGACCGGGACACGGCCCGCCGGCTGGTCAACGCCATGCGCCGGCGCCGCGTGCTGATCTCGGTGTGCGGCAGCGCCGGCCACGTCCTGAAGATCCGTCCGCCGCTGGTGTTCTCACCGACCGACGTCGACTGGTTCTGCTCGGCCTTCGCCGAGGTGCTGGCCGACTAACGTGACGGGGATGACGGCTGCAGGCAGGTTCGCGCCCAGCCCTTCGGCCGACCTGCACATCGGCAATCTTCGTACCGCCGTGCTGGCCTGGCTGTTCGCCCGGTCGACCGGCAGGCGCTTCCTGATGCGCATCGAGGATCTCGACGACCGCACCCACACCGAGATCGCCGACCGTCAACTGGCTGACCTGGCGGCCCTCGGGCTGGACTGGGACGGTGAGGCCACCCGGCAGACGGCGCATCCGCAGCGCTACGACGCCGTCGTCGCCGACCTGATCGAGCGCGGCCGGGTATTCGAATGCTATTGCACGAGAAAAGACATCGCCGCCGCGCCGCGAGCCCCGCACGCCCCGGAGGGCGCCTATCCGGGCACCTGCCGGGACCTGACCGAACCTCAACGCGCGGCACGCCGGCGCGAGACCGGGCGGCCACCCGCGCTGCGGCTGCGCGCCGACACCACCGAGCACACCGTGCACGACGTGCTGCACGGGGACTACACCGGCCTGGTCGACGACTTCGTGGTGCGCCGCGGTGACGGCGTGCCGGCCTACAACCTGGCGGTCGTCGTCGACGATGCGTCCTGCGGGGTCGACCAGGTGGTGCGCGGCGACGATCTGCTGTCCTCGGCGCCCCGCCAGGCCTACCTGGCCCGCCTGCTGGGCCACCCGCAGCCGACCTACGCCCATGTGCCGCTGGTACTCAACGACGCCGGTGCCCGGCTGGCGAAACGCGACGGGGCGGTCACCCTCGCCGAGATCGGTGCGCCGGACGCGCTGGCCCAGATCGCCGGTTCGCTGGGATACCGCTCCCACACGGTCGGCGGCATGCTCGCCGAGTTCGATCCGGACACGCTGCCGCGCACACCGTGGATATACCGGCCCGACTGACGTCGGCCGTGAGAGAGTTTCGCATGATCACTGCACCGTCGCGCGAAGCGGACGTCATCATCGTCGGCGCCGGCATCTCCGGGATGATCGCCGCCCGTGCGCTTCTCGCAGCGGGGCTGACACCGCTGGTGCTCGAGGCCGACGACCGGGTCGGCGGCCGCATCCTGACCGAGGAGGCGCTGCCCGGCCTGCCCGTCGAACTCGGAGCCCAGTGGATCGGTGATACCCATCACCGGATGTTCGCGCTGGCCGAAGAACTCGGGGTCCAGACGTTTCCGCAGTACGACGACGGCGAGACCTCCTACCAGCTGGCCGGCTCAGGTGTGCTGCGACAGAACGACTTCCACAGCAGGTTCGGCGCCGAGCTGGCCGAGCTGGAAAAGGTGCTGCGGCTGCTCGACGAGCTGGCAGCCGAGGTCCCTCCGGAGGCGCCGTGGCTGGCACCACATGCCGCGGAATGGGATTCGATCACCGCGGGGGCCTGGTACGACGGTCAGGGACTTTCGCCGGTGGCCCGCACCCTGCTGGAAATCTGCACCGTCGGGATCCTGGCGGTACCCACCGTGGAGGTGTCGTTCCTGCATCTGCTGTTCACCATCCAGACGTGCGGGGTCACCTCGGAGCTGTTCGCCGAGTCCGAGGGCGGGGCGCAGACCACCCGGTTCGTCGGCGGCACCGGCGAGATCCCGCGGCGGCTGGCTGCTCTGATCGCCGACCATCTGGTCCTGGAGGCCCCGGTGCTGCTGATCGAGCACGGTGCCGAGCAGGTGACCGTCACCTGCCGCGGCGGTCTGGTCGCGCGCGGCCGCCGCGTGATCGTCACGCTCTCACCGACGCTGGCCGGCCGGATCATGTACGACCCGCCGCTGCCCGCGGTGCGCGATCAGCTCACCCAGCGGCTGCCCAACGCCTCGGCGATGAAGGCGTTCTTCGTCTACGACGAACCGTTCTGGCGCGCAGACGGACTCAACGGTCAGCTGATCTCGGACATCGGGCCGGCGCGGATGTCCAACGACACCTGCATGCCCGGCGACGGCCGCGGGGTGCTCCTGCTGTTCCTGGAGGGCGACCAGGCCCGCACGTACGGTCGGCTGCCGACCGACCGGCGACGGGGCGCGCTGACCGCAGAGCTGGTGCGCCACTTCGGTCCGAAGGCGGCCCACCCCGAGTGCTACGTGGACGGCGAATGGGCCGAGCGGCAGTGGACCCGGGGCTGCTACAACGCCAACTGCGGCCCCCTGGTGTGGACCACGTTCGGCCCTGCGCTCGCCGCGCCCGTCGGTGCGATCCACTGGGCCGGCACCGACACCGCGACCCACTGGAGCGCATACATGGAGGGCGCGGTGGAGTCCGGCGAGCGGGCCGCCGCGGCGGTCATCGGTGAACTGGGTGGCTGATCTCAGCTCAGCGACACCGGCAGTTCGGCCATCCCGCGCAGCGTGACGTTCTGCTTGTAGGTCGGCTCCGCGGCCAGCGCGGCCTGCGGGAAACGCGCCGTCAGCGCCGTCAGCGCGACGGTTGCCTCGAGCCGGGCCAGCGGTGCGCCCAGGCAGAAGTGCGGGCCCTTGCCGAAGCCGAGGTGACGGATCGTGGGCCGCTGCGGGTCGAACTCGTCGGGACGCTCGACCAGGTCGGGGTCGCGGTGGGCGGCGGCCAGCAACAGCAGCATGTTGTCGCCCTTGGGTACCGTCACACCGCCGATCGTCATGTCGTCGCCAGCCACCCGGCCGATCAGCTGCACCGGCGGGTCGTAGCGCAACGTCTCCTCGATCACCCCGCCGGCGCGTTCGGGGTCGGCCGCCAGCGCCGCCCACTGCGCCGGATCCCGCAGCAACGCCAGCGTCGCGTTGGCGATCAGGTTGACCGTGGTCTCGTGCCCGGCGATCAGCAGCAGGTTGCAGGTCGCGACGATCTCGTCCTCGGTCAGCTGGTCACCGGACTCCTCGACGTGGATCAGCCCCGACATCAGGTCCTCGCCGGGATCGCGGCGGCGCTGGGCGATCAGTTCGCGCAGATACCCGCGCAGCCACAGCCCGGCCTGCATGCGTTCCTCGAATCCCTCCCCCGCGCTGCCGGTGACAGCCAGGAACGGGTCCAGGGCCTGGGCGAGCTTCGCCGAGGCGGCGCTGAACTGGGGCTCGTCGGACAGCGGCACACCGAGCAGCCGGCAGATCACCGCGACCGGCAGCGGATAGGCCAGCCCGGTGATCACCTCGAAGGGCTCGCCGGGTGTCGCCTTGCCCAGCAGCGAGTCGACCAGCGCCACGATGTCGGGTTCGAGCGCCTTGACGACCTTGGGCACGAACGCCTTGCTGACCAGCCGGCGCAGCCGGGTGTGGTCGGGCGGGTCGAGGAACAGGAACCCCGGCGGACCGAACGGACGCGGCGTCGCGCCCTCGGCCAGCATCCGCTGCGCCGCGGTCGACTTGAGCCGGTCGCTGGCCGCCGACGGGTCGCGCAGCACCTGATCGCACAGCGCGTAGGAGGAGAACACCGCCAGGTTGTTCTCCGGCAGCTGCAGCGGACCGTGCTCGCGAATCCGCCCGTACAGCGGGTAGGGATCGGCGCGGTGCACCGGATCGAGCATCTGCATCAGAAGGGACTGGGGGTCCGCGGCAGTCGTCATGCTCTTATTGTGCACGCGTCTAAAAGGACGCAGGTCAGGCTTTCGCCGCGTAGTACCGACCCAGCACGTGCTCACGCAGCTCGTCGAACCGGCCCGCCGGAATGGCCGCACGGATGTCGTCGACGAGACGGATGACGAACCGTTCGTTGTGGATCGTGCACAGCGTCGAGGCCAGGATCTCCTTGGCCTTGAACAGATGGTGCAGATACGCGCGCGTGTAGTGCGCGCACGTATAGCAGTCGCAGGCCTCGTCGATCGGGGTGAAGTCGCGCCGGTACCGGGAACCGGTGATGTTGAACCGGCCGTCCGGCGAATACACCGCGGCGTTGCGGGCCACCCGGGACGGAGAGACACAGTCGAAGGTGTCCGCACCGGCCTCCACGGCCGCGAACAGATCGTCGGGCTCGCTGATGCCCAGCAGGTGGCGCGGCTTGTCGGCGGGCAGCTCGCTGCTCACCCAGCCCACGATCGTGGCGAGGTTCTGCTTCTCCAGCGCCCCGCCGATCCCGAAACCGTCGAAGCCCAGCCCGGCCAGCCCGCGGGCGGCGTGGCGCCGCAGATCCTCGTACTGGGCGCCCTGTACCACCCCGAACAGTGCCTGGGCATGCTTGTCCGGACGCAACTCGTCGAGCCTGCGGTGCTCGACCAGACAGCGCACCGCCCAGTCGTGGGTGCGCTGCACCGAGCGCTCCTGATAGGAGCGGGTGTTGACCAGGGTGGTCAGCTCGTCGAACGCGAAGATGATGTCGGCACCGAGTTGCCGCTGGATCCCGATGGAGATCTCCGGGGTGAAGCGGTGACTGGACCCGTTCAGGTGCGAGCGGAACGTCACCCCGTCGTCGTCGACGTGGGCGAGGCGCTGTTTGCCCTCGGCGATGATGTCGTCGGCCTGGACCCGCTGAGCGTCCATCGACAGCACCTTGCGGAAACCCGCCCCCAGCGAGAGCACCTGGAATCCACCGCTGTCGGTGAACGTCGGGCCGGACCAGTTCATGAACGCGCCCAGACCGCCCGCTGCGTCGACGATATCGGGCCCCGGCTGCAGGTACAGGTGGTAGGCGTTCGCCAGGATCGCTTGGGCACCAAGTTCTTTCATGGTGTCCGGCAGGACCGCTTTGACGGTGGCCTGGGTGCCGACGGCGATGAAGGCCGGGGTCCGGATCTCACCGTGCGGGGTCGTGATCACCCCGGTCCGGCCCAGTCGGCCCGGCAGTTCGGCCTCCACCCGAAAAAACGGATCACTGAACATCGGCACCGGCACGGAAGTAGATTCTGCCCTGTGACCACACGATGGGCAGTCAGTGCCTGCGCTCTCGCCGCCGCCGCTCTCGCCGCCGGGTGTTCGTCGTCTCCGCCGCCGCCCTACCAGCCGCCACAGGGCGCGCTGATCCCGGGAACCGCTCAGGTGACCGTCAACGGTCAGGATGCCGGAACCTCCTACGCGGTGAACTGCATGACGATCGAATCGCTGACGATGATCTCCACCGGCGGCGAGGACTCCGGGGTGTACACGATGGTGTCCAACGCCGAGGACCTCGATGTACGGCTGCTGCGCATCACCGACCTCGGCGGGTTCACCGGCAGCTACAACCAGGGCCTCGACGGCGAGGCCACGGTGACGATGACCGACCGCACCTTCGACATCAACGGCACGGCGGTGGGCTTCGATCTCGACGACCCGAGCTTCCGCTCGACGAGCACGTTCGGAATCAAGATCGCCTGCTAGTAGTTCACGGTAATTATTCGGTCACCGGGGCGCCCGCAAATGACCGAGCAGCCACACTCGGTCAGCATTGCACCCGAGTACGGGATCTGGCATGTCCAGTCGTCGACCGGAAACACCAGGTAGTTGCCGCCCTCCGGGTAGGAGACACCATGGATGTAACGGTCGAGGACAGATAGGGCCTCGTTGCAGGACACACTGCCTTCAACGATGCGGACCGGAGCGCTTCGGCCGGTCCAGAACTCGTTGTCCGGGAATGCGATGGCGCCGCAGTCTGTTCCAGAGTCGCTCAACGGGTCGGCGCTCGCTGCGCCGACGGACAGCGCGCCAACCGCGATGGCAGACATGCCCACCCCGACCGCGATGGATCCAGTCCTATGCTGTCCTAACACGCTAAATCCCCCAAAACAGCGTGAAAAGCGTCACGATGACATCCCCGAGTATATGCACATTTGAGCTGGACTACAGGCCGAAGCACCCGGCCACTTGATAGCGTTTCTGCAGATAATCGGGGTGCGAATCGGGGGGGTTCGAGGCGGTGAAGCGCATCGGGTGGTCGGGGGCAGACCGGTTGATCGGCCTGGGGGGCGTCGGTCTCGCTGTTGGAGTCGTCTCTGTGATGACAGCGGCAGTCACCACTGCGGACGAGCAAGGGGGCGCCGACTGCGGGCAGCTCGCAGCCCCCAACGGCGCTCTCGGTCAGCTTCGCGCGGTGGGCGGGTTGACCTGTCCGGAAGCCTCCGCCGTCTTCGATCGCTACCTCAGCGACCCCGCGCGTGCCCAGGGCGGTCAGTGGCAGCTCGTGAGCTATGACGACGATTGGACGTGCCTGACCACCTACTACCCGGGCGCAACCGGTCCCCCGATCGGCGGGATCTGGAAGGAATGCGAACTGGACCACACCACGCTCAGCATCGGCCAGACGCCGGGAAATCCGCGCGCGGAGTTGGATTGGCTGGGTGCCAATGCCTAGGCCGGTGGTGAGTTCGCTGATCGGTGCGCTCACGGCGATCTCCTCGGCAGCCGCGGCGCCTGCTGCAACAGCGGCGGACTACGTGTCTTTTTCCTCCCCGTCGCACAACATCGTGTGCATGATGAAGTCCCAACTGGTCCTGTGCGATCTGGCCGAAAGAGACTGGACGGGACCCCCGGTCTACGACGACCCGCTGTGCGGCCTGCAACAGGCGGACCGGCTCGTCCTCCAGGCCGGGCAACCGGCGGCGATCCGCTGCCGCAACGACACCTTGATCACCAGTGAAGATTTCATCCTCGACTACGGCCAATCCCACACGGTCGGTTCCCTCACCTGCACGAGCGAGTACTCGGCGATGAAGTGCAGCGACGCCGACACCGGGCACTACTTCACAGTGTCCCGACAAGCCTACGATCTGCATTGAGTCCGCGGGCAAGCGTCGCGATCGCGGGCGTGGCCGGTTGCCTGGTCCTAGGCAACGCAGGGGTGGCGAGCGCCGAACCGCCGCCGGGAACCTATATCCGAACCCAGGACAACGGGCTTGACAGCACCATCACCTTGGTCTCCTGCGGCCCGGGATGCTTCGAGACCCGACGTGCTGACACAAGCCGTCAGCGAACCGCTCATGTGATTCGGCGAATACCCCTTCACCAGCGCGGACGCCGCTCATAATGCTTGATGTGGTTCGACGACCTCGCCAAGCCACGGCATAAGTCAAACCTTAGGAGACCCGCAATGAAGCATGGAACCCGTGAGATCGCCGTCGTCGTCGGGGGCGCAGCAATGATCTTCGGCCTGTCGGCCTGCGGCGGATCGAGCGAAGAATCGGGAACCTCGGGGGAGACATCGACGGCGGCCGCCGCCGCGGGGACCAGCACCGTGACGATCGACGGCGAAGATCAGGGCGTCGAGGGCACGGTCGTCTGCAACTCGATGGGCGGCAACGTCAACATGGCCATCGGCGACGCCACCACCGGCATCGGCGCCGTGGTGTCGGAGGGGGACGACCCCAACGTCGTCTCGGTGGGGCTGGGCAACGTCAACGGCGTCACGCTCGGCTACCAGAGCGGCGTCAACGAGGGCGAAGCCACGGTGGAGAAGGACGGCGACACCTACACGATCACCGGCACCGCGACGGGCATCGACATGGCCAACCCGCTGCAGCCGGTGAACAAGCCGTTCGAGATCGTGATCACCTGCCCGTAGCAGCCGGGGCGGGCTGCTAGAACGGCTGGTAGCCCGCCGCCGACTGCCGCAACTGCCAGATCTGCGCCGGGCACAGCTCGTTGACGGCCTGATTGATCAGGTAACCGGCCTGGTAGTAGTCGGTGGTGTGGAAGTCCGCCTTCACCTGGTTGACCAGTTCGGCGTACGGCATCTGGCCGGCCACCCGGTCGCAGACGCTGTTCCCGTAGCCCAGCGCCGCGTCGGCGTTGGGGAAGTTGTAACCGGGACGCACGTGCACGTTGACCAGGTAGGCCACCACATCGGCGTGCGCGGCCGGCGCCGCTACACCCATACCGCACACCAGACCCGCACACACCGCACCGACCAGCCACTTCATGAGCCAAGACCCTACGCCAGCCGCCGCCGTCGCGGGCCGAATGCCCGATCCCGCCCGGCTGGCGGAACAGCAGCCTAGGGTGAGGCCATGCGGACGGCGGCGATGATGGCGGCGCTCGTCGCGCCGCTGCTCGGGCTGGGTACGGGGACGGCGACGGCGACACCGATCTCCAGCTGCGACGGCTCCGGATGCGTGCCCTATGTGGACCACACCGCCCAGCTCGGCGGGTCCTGCAACCAGGCACCCCGCTACAACTTCGGCATGGACTCCTCCGGACAGACGCTGGCGTGCAACTTCGCCGGCCGGTGGGTGTCCTCCGGGCCGCTGACCGGGGTGCGCACGCTGCGCTCGCAGTGCACCGAGACCGGCGCGATCGCCCAGAGCCCCGACGGCGTCCCGCTCAAGTGCGACGGCACGGCGTGGAGCGCCGACTACTCGGTGATCTACTACAGCTGAACGCCGCCGCGGCGGAATCCGGTTGCGCTGCGGATCAGCGGCAGCGACGCCGAGGTGGCGAATCCAGCAGGTGCGTCGCACACCGCCGGCACCGCGTTGAGCACCTGCATCGCGGTGGCCACGTTGGCCGCGCGGACGTGCTCGGACATCTCGGCGGCACGGCTGAAGCTGGCCAGCGACATGAAGTGCGCCCGCATCGACGGGTCGCCCTCGATGGTCAGGGTCCAGCCGTGCTGGGGCACCGGCCAATGCCTCGGGTACTCCCCGCCCACGGTCCACAGCGTCTCGATCTCGATCAGCGCCCGCCCGTCGCGCCTGCCCGTCCAGTTCCACCGCTGACCCGCGGTCGTGCCCGCAGCCAGCACATGGTCGAAGATCTGGTGGTCGGTCTCGGCGGGGACCGCCTCGACGGTGGTGGTCACCTCGTCGAGGTCGGCGCCGAGTTCGTCACCGAGCAACCACACCTGCTCGACGAAGATCGAGCTGTTGAAGGCCAGGAACTCCGTCGCGGTCGGGCTGATCATCTCGACCGGCTGCCCGAAAGCCATGTTGTCGAACGTGATTCCGGTGCTCTCGTAGGCCGACCAGTCGGCACGCTCCTGCAGCGTGATCGAGTCGATGGTGCGGCTCATCCCCGACAGCGCCAACGGCAGCACGCCGGACAGGTTGCCCGGGTTCAGGCCGCTGCCGTGGACGGTGCTGCCGCCGGCTTCGCACGCCGCCTCCACCCGGTCACGGTCGGCGGCGGCCATCCGCCGCGGATGGAACATGAACGCGGTCGTCGCGACGTTCTTGCCGGCGGCCAGCACCGCGCACACGTCGTCCACCCGCGCGGTGCGCGGGGTGTAGAGCACGCAGTCGGCGTCGAGCGCCAGGATCTGCTCGACGTCGGTGGTGGCCGACACGCCGATCGGGTCCCGGCCGACGAGCGTGCCGATGTCGACGCCGTTCTTGTCGTCGGAGTACACCCGGGCCCCGACCAGCGACAAGTCCGGCCGGTGGTCGAGCACCGCGGTGATCATCTCCGTTCCGACCGCACCCGTTCCCCACTGGATCACCCGGTACACACCGGCGAAGGTAGCAAGATTGCGGCCATGACCAATCGCGTTCAGGCACTCCTCGGTGTCGAATTCCCCATCGTGCAGGCCCCGATGACCTACATCGCCCGCGCAGAACTGGCGGCCGCGGTGTCCGAGGGCGGCGGGCTGGGGATGATCGAGACGCTGACCGACGAGGGCCGCGCCGACCTGACCAGGGTGCGGGAGCTCACCGACCGCCCGGTGGCGGCGAACCTGATGATCCAGGGCTGGAAACGTGACCCGTCGATCGTCGACGTCCTCGCCGGCGCCGGGGTGCGCCACGTGTTCACCTCGGCCGGTGACCCGGCACTGTTCACCGCGCGGCTGCACGACGCCGGGATGACGGTGGTGCACGTCGTCGGCTCGTTGAAGGGCGCACTCAAGGCCGCCGACGCCGGCGTCGACGGGCTGGTGGTCGAAGGGGTTGAGGGTGGCGGTTTCAAGTCCGCCCTGGGCGCCTCGACGATGGTGCTGCTGCCCCTGGTGGCCGACAGCGTCGATCTGCCGTTGATCTGCGCGGGCGGGATCTGCGACGCCCGCTCGGCGGCTGCGGCGCTGGTGCTGGGCGCCGAGGGTGTCCAGATGGGCACCCGCATGCTGGCCAGCCAGGAGGCCGCGGTCCACGCCAAGTTCAAGGAGGCGATCGTCGCCGCGGGTGACGACGGGACGATACTGCTGGCCGTGCCGGGCAATCCGACGATGCGGGTGCTGCGGACCGGGATGGCGGCCCGCGTCGGCGACGGGGCGCAGGCACAGCTGCTCGGCCGGGTGACCGACCTGTACTTCGGGGGCGACCTGGATGCCAGCGTCGCCAACACCGGGCAGGTGTCGTCCCGGATCACCGACCTTCGTCCGGTCGCCGACATCGTCGCCCACACCTGGCGCGACATCGAGGACGCACTGCGCGCGGCACGGGCAAGACTCGGTTGAGCCGACCGGCGATAGGGCACACTCGACTGCATGGGTGACTACGACGACGCGGGCCCGGACAACACCCTGGGCCCCAGCGAATCGCTGGACTCCGACGAGGTCCGCAACGACGACGGGGACATCGTCGTCGATCCCCCCGAGGAGTGGATCGACGCCGAGGACGACGAGAACCTCGACGAGCGGCTCGCCGCGGAGGTGCCCGACGTCGAGCCCGACATCGGCAAGGGGCACGATCCGGGCGACTACCGGCCCGGGCGGCGCTCGGCCGGGCAGATCGACGGCACCCCGGAGGACGGGGACTCGTTCTACACCGTCGCCGACGACGACGAGAAGGAGATCGTGCCCGGCGACGACGAGGCCGACTCCGTCATCGGCGACGAGTGAGGTTCACGCCCGGATGACGATCGGGCCCAGCTGCTCGTAGCGGCGCGCCTCGGTGGCAGGCAGCTCGGATCCGGTGACGATCGACTCGAAATCCGACACCTGGGCGAACCGGCAGAAGCTGCTCTCGCCGAACTTCGAATGCGCGGCGACCAGGATGGGCCGGCGCGCCACCTGCACCGCGGTGTTCTTCACCGCCGCGACCGCCGGATCGGGTGTGGTGAGCCCGTGTTCGAGCGAGATGCCGTTGGTGCCGAGGAAAGCGACGTCGATGACCAGGCTGCGCAGCATGTCGGTGGCCCAGTGGTCGACGGTGGCCAGCGTGCGGCCCCGCATCCGTCCACCCAGCAGCAGCACGGTGACACTGCGGCTGTGTGCCAGTGCTTCGGCGGCCAGCAGCGAGGACGTGACCACGGTCAGCTCCTGGTCGGCCAGCCGCTCGGCGATGAGCCGGGGGGTGAAACCCTCATCCAGGTAGACCGTTTCGGCGCCGTGCAGCAGTTTGGCGGCCTCGGCGGCGATGCGGTGTTTCTGGGCGAGATCAACCTGGCTGCGGTACTCGACCCCGGATTCGAAAGCCGCGGTCTCCAACGGGACCGCGCCGCCGTGCACCCGCTTGAGCAGCCGACGCCCCGCCAGCACCTTCAGATCGCGGCGGATGGTCTCGCTGGCGACGTCGAACTCCGTCGCCAGCGATGCGACCTCCACCCGCCCGCGGGTGCGGGCGAACTCGACGATCCGGTTCTGGCGGGTGTCGGAATCCACCTACGTCACGCTACTGGTGTCACCGGCGATCAGGATGGCCTTGACCTCCTCGGACGTGGTCGCCTCCCGTAGCCGGGCGACGTCGTCGGCCTTGAGGAACACCTGAGCGATCTTGGTGAGCAGCGCCATGTGATCCTTACCGGCGCCGGCGATCCCGACCACGAACTCGGCGGGTTTGCCGTTCCAGTCGATCGGCTCGGGGTAACGCACGAACGACAGCCCGGTCCGGCGGATGGTGTCCTTGGCCTCGTTGGTGCCGTGCGGGATCGCCAGCCCGTTGCCCATGTAAGTGGAGATCGACTTCTCCCGTTCGTGCATCGCGTCGACGTAGCCGGGTTCCACGGCACCGGCAGCCACCAGCAGCCGGCCTGCCTCGTCGATCGCCGCCCCGGCGGTGGTCGCCGTCCCGTTCAGCACGATCGAGTCCAGCGCCAGCACGTCACCGTCGGCGCCCCCGGGCTCGGCGTCGGTCTCGGGCTGTACCGGCTCCGCGGCGCCGCCCGCGTTCGTCTGCGCGAGTTGTTCGACGATCTCGTCGTAGCGCGGGCTGCTCATGAAGTCGTCGACCGAGACGTGCAGCGCCGACGGGGTGCGCTGGCGGGCCCGCTCGGTGAGGTCACGGTGCGAGACGACGAGGTCGTAGCTGTCGGCCAGGTTGGAGATCGCCGAGTTGGTGACCTTCACGTCCCCGTAGCCCGCTTTCTGGATCTTGCGGCGCAACACCGAGGCTCCCATCGCCGACGAACCCATGCCGGCGTCGCAGGCGAACACGATGGTGTTGATCGGACCGGTCTTGGTCGAACCGACCAGCGCGGAGGCGACGCTGGACTTCTTGCCCTTCATCGATTCCATCGAGGCCGTCGCGGCGGCCAGGTCGTCTTCGTCGGTCGCCTTGTCGGTCTTGAGCAGCAGTGCCGCGACGGCGAACGACACCGCGGCCGAGCCGAAGACGGCCAGGGTCACCCCGATGAAGCTGTCGCCCGGTGTCTGGGCGTAGACGGCGATGATCGACCCCGGCGCGGCCGGGGCGCGCAGCCCCGACCCGAACAGCACGTTGATGAACACGCCGGTCATGCCGCCCAGGATGGTCGCGGCGATCAGCTTGGGCTTCATCAGCACGTACGGGAAGTAGATCTCGTGGATGCCGCCGAAGAACTGGATGATCGCCGCGCCCGGGGCCGAGGCGCGGGCGGCGCCCTTGCCGAAGAACATGAACGCCAGCAGCAGTCCGAGGCCCGGGCCCGGGTTGGCCTCGAGCAGGAACAGGATGGACTTGCCGGTCTCGAGGGCCTGCGTGGTACCCAGCGGGGTCAGCACGCCGTGGTTGATGGCGTTGTTGAGGAACAGCACCTTGGCCGGCTCGATGAGGATCGACGTCAGCGGCAGCAGATCGTTGTTGACCAGGAAGTCGACGACGTTGCCGGCGCCGCGGGTGATCGACGAGACGATCGGACCGATGCCGAAGAAGCCGAAGACCGCGAGGATCATGCCGAGGATGCCGGAGGAGAAGTTGTCGATCAGCATCTCGAAGCCCGGCTTGACCTTGCCGTCCCAGATCGCGTCGATCTTCTTCATCAGCCAGCCGCCGAGCGGGCCCATGATCATGGCGCCGAGGAACATCGGCACGTCGGCGCCGGTGACCACGCCAACTGTGGCGATCGCGCCGACCACCGCGCCGCGGGTGCCGTAGACCATCCGCCCGCCGGTGTAGCCGATCAGGATCGGCAGCAGGTAGGTGATCATCGGGCCGACGATGCCGGCACCCTCGAAGTCGCCCCAGCCGCCGATCTGGGCGACCCAGCCGCTGGGATCGCGCAGCGCGCTGAAGATCCCGGTCAACCAGCCGGCCTCGATGAACAGCGCGGTGATCAGGCCCCAGGCGATGAACGCGCCGATGTTGGGCATGACCATGTTGGACAACGCCGTGCCCAGCTTCTGGACACGCACACGAATCCCGGGACGCGCGGCCGCGTCCTGGTCGATGACTGCTTGAGACATTCACGTCCTCCGATTCGATGGTGAGCTGCTCGACACTTCCCGGATTCGGTGATGCCGATCACATACATTCAGTTAACCGCATGAACGGGCATAAATGCAAGCAAACGGTCATAAATGGTCAAATTATGTGGTGGTTTTGTGCCCGGTTTGCGGTTAGAGTGTCGTAGAGCACACCGGATGCAGCCCGCCAAGCCGAGAGGATCACCCACCATGAAGGCACTGCGCTTCTACGCCCCCGAGGATGTCCGGCTCGAGGACATCCCCGAGCCGGACTGCGCGCCCGACGAGATCAAGATCAGGGTCCGCAACTGTTCGACGTGCGGCACCGACGTCAAGATCTTCTACAACGGCCACCAGAACCTGACCCCGCCGCGCACCATCGGCCACGAGATCGCCGGCGAGATCGTCGAGGTCGGCGCCGAGGTCAACGACACCTACGCTGCCAACTGGCAGGTCGGCGACCGGGTCCAGGTGATCGCCGCGGTGCCCTGCGGCGAATGCCACGAGTGCCGGAAGGGCTGGATGGCGGTCTGCCAGAACCAGACCTCGATGGGCTACCAGTACGACGGCGGCTTCGCCGAATACATGATCGTTCCCCGGCAGGTGCTCCAAGTCGATGGGCTGAACCGCATTCCGGACAACGTCGGGTTCGACGAGGCATCGGCTGCCGAACCGTTCGCCTGCGCCATCAACGCCCAGGAGCTGCTCGGCATCGAACCGGGCGACACCGTCGTGGTGTTCGGCGCCGGCCCGATCGGCTGCATGCACATCCGCATCGCCCGCGGCGTCCACGACTGCGGCCCGGTGTATCTGGTCGACGTCAACACCGCCCGGCTGCAGATGTCGGCCGACGCGGTGTCCCCCGAGGAGATCATCAACGGCTCCGAGGTCGACGTCGTCGAGCGCGTCATGGAGCTGACCGGCGGGCGCGGCGCCGACGTCGTCATCACCGCCACCGCGGCCAACGTCACTCAGGAACAGGCGATTTCGATGGCAGCCCGCAACGGGCGCATCTCGTTCTTCGGCGGGCTGCCCAAGACGGACCCGACCATCACCTGCGACTCGAACGTGGTGCACTACCGCCAGCTGCACATCCACGGCGCCAACGGCTCGGCGCCCGAACACAACAAGCGCGCACTGCAGTACATCTCGACCGGTCAGGTGCCGGTGAAGGATCTGATCACCCGGCACATCCCGCTCGACGACGTGCTGGAAGCATTCCAGATCGTCAAGAAGGGCGAGGCCATCAAGGTGACCGTCGAGCCGGTGCCCGCCCAGGTGGGCGCCGGGGTCTGAGCCGCCGGTCGGCTGCAGTCGCTTCGGGTGTCGCCCGGGACAGTCAGGAAGGGCTTAGTACGCCCACCGCACCGGCGGTCCGTCATCGATCCGCGCGATGACCTCCTCAACAGTGGTCAGGGCCGGGAAGGTCGACTCCATCCACCACGACCTCGGTTCGACGAGTCCCACATGGCGCCACTATTACCCCCATACCGTTAAGGTGCCGCGGCCGTGATCGCCCGATAGACGTCCCGAGCGACGTAGTACCGCCCATAGCCGCCGTACGGGCCGTCCACAATGCCCAGCGTCGCCAGCTTCTTCACGGCCGTGTCGATGCCCTGCGGTGTCTTGTTGAAACGCCGCGCGAGCGCCGGAACGCGGACAATCGGAGTGTCGACAAGAGATTCGACGATGTCGCGCGCAACGCCGCCTCTGTACCCGCTGTCTTGGAGAAGCTGCACGTAATTGCGCTGAGCGTCGAGCATGAGATTGACGCGGCGGGCGGTGTCGATCGCCGAGGCCTCGACGCCACGGGAGAAGAACCGTATCCACGAGTCCCACTCACCGGTCTGCGACACCTTCGCAAGTTCGTCCTCGTACTCGCTTCGACGGGCTTCGAACCAAGGCGAGACGCTGAGCAGCGGCTCTTGAAGGAGGTCGTCGATCATGAATTGGAGGACGATCAGTAGCCGTCCTATGCGGCCATTTCCGTCATTGAACGGGTGCAGGGTTTCGAACTGATAGTGAGTCATCGCGGCGGCGATGAGAGGGTCCCTGTCCCCGCCCGTGGTGATCCATCCCACGAGGTCGCGAACGGCGGCTTCTAGCTCAGGGCCTGGCGGCATTGGGACGAACCTCGCCGACTCGATTGTTCCGTCGGGGCTCCCGATCGCGACCTGACAGTGCCTGATACGGCCTGCGTCCCGCGTCTCGGAGTCAGTTCCGTTCACCAGTTGTCGGTGTGCGTCGAACAGCAGGCTTGTCGTGATGGTGCGATGCTCCGCGACGTAATCGAACGCGACGTCGGCCGCGTCGACGTAGTTGAGGACTTCCATCAACGCAGCGCTTCTGTTCTCGTTGGCGGCGGAGTCAGCCGCCAGGACGTCATCGATCGGCGCGAACGTACCTTCGAGCGCCGATGTGCTCTGCGCCTCTCGGCTCAAGGTCGGTCGCCGGAGGATTCGAGGGTCAGGTACCTGACGGGAAGCTTGGTCCAGGTGGGCCAGTGCCCGGCTGGCGCGGGTCACCGCCCGCCATGCTCCGCCACTCAGTTCAGGCTCGATCCCGAGCGGATGAGCGACGTATGCCGAGTGCTCGTAAGATCGCCCGTTACGGCCGTCGGTGCCAGCGATCGGCCGTAGGTTGCCGATCGGACTTGACGCGAAACGCTCTACCTGCACAAACCAAGTGTACAGCCTCATTGGTTGGTATTACATCCGCGAAATTAAAGCTGATTTGGTTTTGAATGGCCGAAAACAACTGACAACGGGGTTCACTTGATGATGGATTCGACGAAAGCACATCGAGTTGACGTGTTGCCGGAACAGCATCAGCAGCGCTTCACAGTGCTCTCGGCCGCTCCCCGCTCACGTCGGCGGGGGCTGGTTCTCCGGCGCTGTACACCGGGCCGAGGTCCAGAAAGATCACCGCGCACCTGTTCACCGCCGAGTGTGTCAAAGGGTGGAGGCCGCAGCGCAGCAATATAGAAATAACCCCTCACCTGGATCGCAGGTCGAGGGGCTATGGCGGTGGCGGAGGGATTTGAACCCTCGGACGGGGGTTACCCGTCACACGCTTTCGAGGCGTGCTCCTTAGGCCGCTCGGACACGCCACCGCGGGGTAGCTTACCGATGCACACCCGGCGAACCCAAACCGCCGGTGCACCGAGCGTGCATGGACTGTCGCGGCTGGCGTCGGCCGGCGACCGTAGGTGCACTTTCGCGGGTCTTGGCAGACCGCTACCGCTGACGGGCGAAGAACGCCTCCAACGGGGCGGCACACTCGTCGGCGAGCACCCCGCCGCGCACCTGCGGTCGATGTGTCAGCCGCCGGTCACGCACCACATCCCACAGCGACCCGACCGCGCCGGTCTTGGGCTCCCACGCCCCGAACACGACCCGCGCGACGCGCGCCATCACCAGCGCACCGGCGCACATCGTGCACGGTTCCACGGTCACCGCCAGCGTGGCGCCCTCCAGCCGCCAGCCGTCGCCCAGCACCGTGGCCGCGGCACGCAGCGCCAGGATCTCGGCATGGGCGGTCGGGTCTCCGAGGGCTTCGCGTGCGTTGGCCGCGCGGGCCAGTTCGGTGCCGTCGGCGGAGACCACGACCGCGCCGATCGGCACATCGCGCGGGCCTGCGTCCGCCGCCGCGTCCAGCGCGGCCCGGATCAGCTCCTGGTCGGTCACCTACGGCTGGATCAGCGGCCGAGCCTGTCGAGCACCGAGGACAGCTCATCGGAGAAGCCCATCTCGCGGGCGATGCGGCCCACCTGCTCGTCGGCGTAGAGGTCGCTCTCGTCGAGGATCACCCCGAGCACGCCGGCGGGCAGCCCGAGGTCGGACAGCACCCCCAGGTCGCCCTCCTCGAACGGGTCGGCGTCGTCGAGTTCGTCATCGTCGATGTCGGCGTCGAGCATCTCCAGCACCTCGGCGGCGATGTCGTAGTCCAGTGCAGCGGTGGCATCCGAGAGCAGCAGCCGGGTGCCCGCCGGCGCCGGACGCACGATGACGAAGAACTCGTCGTCCACGTCCAGAATCCCGAAAACAGCACCTGCGCTGCGCAATTGGCACAGCTCCGTCTCGGCGTCCTTGAGGCTGGTCAGCGCCGCCGGGCGCATCGCGGTGCATCGCCATTTGCCGTCCTCACGGACAACCGCCACACCGAAGCCGTCGGGCGTGTCCACCGACTGCTGCTGCGCTTGGGTTCGCTGCGCTCCCATGACAGCACACGGTAGTCCCCAAACAGGGCCTTGACCAGCGGCTCGACACCCGCTGGAAACCTCCTGACACCGGACCGCCACCCGGGTGTGCCAACCTGGAACCGTGGCGAAGACACCGGTGTGCGTGATCGGCCTCGGGCTCATCGGCGGCTCGGTGATGCGCGCGGCCGCCGCGGCCGGCCGCGACGTGTTCGGCTACAACCGCTCCCCCGGCGGCGCCGACGCCGCCCGCTCCGACGGATTCGCCGCCTCCACCGACCTCGACGAGGTCCTCACCAGGGCCGCCGACACCGGCGCGCTGATCGTGCTGGCCGTACCGATGCCGGCCCTGGCGCCGATGCTGCGCCACGTCGCCACCGCCGCCCCGCACTGCCCGTTGACCGACGTCACCAGCGTCAAGGGCGCGGTGCTCACCGAGGTCGGCAAGGCCGGCCTGCTGGACCGCTTCGTCGGCGGACATCCGATGGCCGGCACCGCGCACTCGGGCTGGCAGGCCACCGACGCGACCCTGTTCGTCGACGCCCCGTGGGTGCTCTCGGTCGACGACCACGTCGACCCCGCGGTGTGGGCACAGGCCATGACGCTGGCGCTGGACTGCGGCTCATTCGTGGTGCCGGCCCACTCCGAGGAGCACGATCTGGCCGCTGCCACCATCTCGCACCTGCCGCATCTGCTCGCCGAGGCGCTGGCCACCACCGCCGGTGCGGTGCCGCTGGCATTCTCGCTGGCGGCCGGCTCGTTCCGGGACGGCACCCGCGTCGCGGAAACGGCACCGGACCTGGTCCGGGCGATGTGCGAGGCCAACGCCACCCAGTTGGTGCCGGTGCTCGACCAGGCACTGCGCCTGCTGAAAGACGCGCGCGAGCACCTGGCCGCCGGCCGGCCGATATCCGACCTGGTCGAGGCCGGCCATGCCGCGCGGACCCGCTACGGAAGTTTCAGCCGGCCCTCGATCGTGGCCACCGTGATCGGCGCCGAGGGCTGGCGCGGCGAACTGGCCGCCGCCGGCCGGGCCGGCGGGGTGATCAGATCCGCTCTGCCAACCCTGGATAGTCCAGCAGAAAACCGTTCTCATCGACCGTGAGCGTGGTCTCGGCGACCGGTGACTGCACGTGGATGCCGTCGGCACCGCACCGGTACCCGATCGTGGCGACGTCGACCGACAGGTCGGGCACTCGCACGTAGACCACCGGCACCGTCACCGATTCGCCCGGCCTGCGGTACACCCCGGTGCGCCGGATCGGCAGCGTGTTGAAGAACGGGCTCAGGATCAGGTCGACGTCCAGCGCACCGTCGAAGGCCGACCGGCTGGTCTGCCCGGAATGGTCCTGCACCAGCCACATGTTCTCCTCGTCCCGGGCGATCGAGAGCTGGCGCTCCCGCTCGGCCATCGTGACGGTCAGCGACAGGCGCTTGGTGCCGCCCACCTCGTCGGTGACGAGGTCGTAGGACGCGCTGAACGCGGGATGCGCCGAGGTCGCGGCGGCGACGATCCGGCCGTAGGCCTTGATGCGGTCACCGGACAACTGCACCCGCGCAGACTCCATCCGCGGCACATCGTGTGCACGCCAGGTCAGAATCGCCGGAAACGAACCATGCGCCTCAGAGCGAGCCTCTTCACTCATCCCTCTACCGTATGCGAAGCGTCCGGCCGTGTGCGGCTGGCTTCGGAACTGGACCGCGAACCGACGTTCGGACGTGATTCGAACGCAATCTCATCGCCGAGTAGCGGCTGCGGCAGCCGTCCGCCGAACCGGCCCAGCCGACCGGAGCCCGGCATCGAGACCCACACGGCGAACGCCAGCAAGGCATCGAGGATCAGGGCGAGCGCGGTCACCATCAACGCGCCCACCAGAGCGATGTGGAACTCCCTGATCTTGATGCCGTCGATCAGGTAGCGGCCCAGCCCACCCAGGCTCGCGTAGGCCGCAATGGTGGCGGTGGCCACGATCTGCAGGGTGGAGGTGCGCAGCCCGCCGAGGATCAGCGGCAGCGCGTTGGGGGTCTCCACCCGCAGCAGGATCCGCCGCTCGGTCATGCCCATCGACCTGGCGGCGTCGACGACGGCCGGATCCACGTTCGCGATGCCGGCGTAGGTACCGGCCAGCAGCGGCGGGATTCCCAACAACATCAGCGCGATGGTGGGCGGCACCAGACCCAGCCCCCACAGCAACACCCCCAGCAGCAGCACGCCGAGGGTGGGCAGCGCCCGCAGCGCGTTGACCCCGGTCACGATCACGAAGGTGCCGCGGCGGGTGTGCCCGATCAGCATGCCGATCGGGATGGCGATCAGCGCGCTGAAGAACACCGCGATCACGGTGTACTGCAGGTGTTCGACGATGCGGGCCCACAGACCCGACGGGCCGGCCCAGTTGTCGGCGGTGAAGATGAACGACAGTGCCTGCTGCAGGAAGTTCACGCGGCCACCTCCTGGGGCTTGGCCGCGCGGGGCGAACGATCCGCGCGGGTCCACGGTGTCAGCACCTTGCCGGCCAGCATGATCAGCGTGTCGATGACGATCGCGAGCACGAAGATGGCGATGATGCCGGCCATGATCTGGTCGCTCTTGTTGGACTGGTAGCCCGCGGTGAACCAGGTGCCCAGCCCGCCGATGCCGATCACCGAACCGACGGCCACCATCGAGATGTTGGTGACCGCGACCACCCTCAGGCTGGCGACCAGAACCGGAACTGCGAGCGGCAGTTCGATTTTGAGCATCCGCGTCAACGGCCGGTAGCCGACGGCGGTGGCGGCGTCGCGGACCGCTGCCGGTACCGCGTCCAGCGCCTCGGGAACCGCGCGCACCAGCAGCGCGGTGGTGTAGAGCGTCAGCGCGACGATCACGTTGGCCTCGTCGAGGATGCGGGTGGGGATCACCAGCGGCAGCACGACGAACAACGCCAGCGACGGAATGGTGAACACGATGCTGGCCGTGACCGTGGTCATCCGGCGCAGCGCGGTGGTGCGCTGCACCGCGGCCCCCAGCGGGACGGCGATCAGCAAGCCCAGCACGATCGGCACCAGGGACAGCCGCAGGTGGATCACAGTCAGTTCCCACGCGGTGTCGAGGTTGTTCAGCAGATAGTTCACCGGCTCACCCCCGCTGCTTCTGCAGGGCCTCGAGCACATCGGAGGCCAGCACCCCACCGATCGGTGCGCCGTCGGCGTCGACCACCACCCCCAGTCCGGACGGCGAGGACAGCGCGGCATCGAGCGCCTGACGCAACGAGTCCTGCGGGCGGAACAGCGAACCACCCGCGGTGGTGCTGTCGTACAACGACTTTCCCGACCGGTGCTGCGCGACCCCGGAGGCGTCGATCCAGCCGTAGGGCGCCCCGTCGGGCTTGGTCACCAGTGCCCACTGCCCGTTCGCCAACTCCAGTGAGTCGATCCCCGGTTCGCCGACGGTATGCAGATCGTGCATCGGCAGCCCGGACGCGTGCCGGAACTGCAGGCCCCGGTAGCCCCGGTCGGTGCCGATGAACCCGGCGACGAAATCGTTGGCGGGGTTGGACAACAACCGCTCGGGTGCGTCGTACTGCTCGAGCACACCGCCGCGGCCGAACACCGCGACCCGGTCACCGATCTTGACGGCTTCGTCGATGTCGTGGGTGACGAAGACGATCGTCTTGTGCAGTTCGCTTTGCAGACGCAGGATCTCGGCCTGCAGCTCCTCGCGCACCACCGGGTCGACCGCACTGAAAGGCTCGTCCATCAACAGGATCGGCGGATCGGCAGCCAGTGCCCGGGCCACCCCGACCCGCTGCTGCTGACCGCCGGAAAGCTGAGCGGGATAGCGATTGGCCAGGCCCGGATCCAGCCCGACCCGTTCGAGCACACCGAGCGCCGCCTTGCGCGCGCTGCGGCGCGACTGTCCTTTGAGCACCGGAACCGTGGCCACATTGTCGATCACCCGCTGATGCGGCATCAGCCCGGCGCTCTGGATCACGTAGCCGATCCCCAGGCGCAGCTTCACCGGGTCGACGGTGGTGACGTCGGAGCCGTTGACCGTCAACGTGCCCGACGTCGGCTCGGTCATCCGGTTGATCATCCGCATCGACGTCGTCTTGCCGCAACCGGAAGGCCCGACGAACACGGTGAGCGTTCCATCGGGTACCACCAGATCCAGATCGTCGACGGCCACGGTGCCGTCCGGGTATTTCTTGGTGACGCCGGCGAATTCGATCACGGATTACCCTTCGTTGCTCATCGTCACAGCGGTTCGTCGAACCCGTTGTCGGACACCCACCGTGCGGCGGCCTCGTCGGGGTTGATACCCGAGTTCCCGGAGGTCTCGGTGTTGAGCCTGATCAGATCCTCGGTGGTCAGCGCCGCGGACACCGCGTCGAGCACGATCTTGAGTTCATCGGATTTCTTCTGCGAGCTCACCAGCGGTATCACGTTGGCCGCCAGGAAATTGTTCTTCGGATCCTCGAGCACCACCAGGTCGTTCTCTGCGATCGCCGGCGAGGTGCTGAAGATGTTGGCCGCGGTGACCGTGCCGTCGGTCAGGGCGCGCACCGTGGCCGGGCCGCCGCCGTCGCTGATCGCGACGAAGTTGGTCTCCGGGATGTCCAGACCGTAGTTCTCCCTCAGGCCCGGGAGGCCCTCGGCGCGGTTCAGGAACTCCGACGGTGCGCCGAACTTCACCTCTGCCGAGTGCTCGGCGAGGTCCCCGATCGTGGTGAGGTCCCACCGTTGCGCCGTCTCGGAGCTGACGGCAACGGTGTCCTTGTCCTCCGCCGGCGACGGGTTGAGAATCGACAGATCACCGGGCAGTGCGCGGAACAAGGCCAACAGCACACCGTCGGGTGTGGTGACCCCGGTTTCCGGGTCGAAGTACTGCAGCAGGTTGCCGGTGTATTCGGGGATCAGATCGATCGAGTGGTCCTGTACCGCCGGGATGTAGGTCTCCCGGCTGCCGATCCCGAACTGGCGGCCCACGGTGAACCCGTTGGCTTCCAGCGCCTGCGCGTAGATCTCGGCGACGATCCTGGACTCGGGGAAATCGGCCGACCCCACGACAATCGACTTCAGATCACCCGAGACTTCGCCACCGCCCAGCGGATTGGAACTGCCGCACGCCGCCAAAATCGCTGTGGCCAGGGCGAACATCGCCACCAGCGCAGAGCGCAGCCGCGCCGGTCCGGGTCGTCGGGAACGATTCACGCGAACGTCCTTCCAGCTGCGGGTGAGCCTGCGAACCATTCGTGACCCTAACGCGACCTGCGCGGTGGTTTCATTCGAAGGGCGAAAGGGCAAAAATGTAGATATGCCCAGCGATCCGTCCGCGTCGCCCGACGTGCCACCGTCCGACCCGCCGGTCACGGATGGGCCGTCCACCCCGCCGACCGGGTCCCCCACCCCACCGATCGGTTCCCCCACCCCTCCGTCCGGGTCGCGGCCGGTGCCCGAGGACGCGGTCAAGTTCACCAAGGCCGCCGCCATGTGGGGTTCGCTGATCTTCGGATTCCTGGTGCTGATCGTGTTGCTGATCTTCATCGCCCAGAACACCGAGTCGGCGCAGTTCGCATTCCTGGGCTGGCGCTGGAGCCTGCCGCTGGGCGTGGCCATCCTGTTCGCGGCGGTGGCCGGCGGCCTGCTGACCGTCGCGGTCGGCGCAGTGCGCATCTTCCAGCTACGGCGCGCCGCCAAGAAGAATCTGAAGGCGGGCCTGTAGCCGCCGGCTCACTGGATCGACACCAGCTGATCCACCGAATCCGTCGGCAGATCACCGTCGACGGTCGCTGTGACCGCCATGTTGTTGACCATGATGGCGCCCTTGTGGTTATCCAGCCAGGCGGTGTCGGCGGCATCGCGGCCGGTCGCGATACGCACCATCGACTGCCGCGGCGCCAGGCAGGTCGCGTCGACCACCCGCCACTGCCCCTCGACGAACGCCTCGGCCACGGCGTGGAAGTCCATCGGCTGGCAGCCCGGCGCGTACACCGACACCAGCCGCGCCGGGACGTTGACCGCGCGCAACAACGCGATCACCAGATGGGCGTAGTCACGGCAGACACCTTCGCCGGCCAACAACGTGTCGGCCGCGCCGTCGATCGGGTCACTGGACCCGGGGACGTAGTTCAGCCGGGTGCCGACCCAGGAGGAGACCTTCTCCAACAGCGTGGCCGTGTCGCCGTACTCACCGAACTCGGTGGCCGCGAACCCGAAGAACTTGTCGGCCTCGGCGTAACGGCTGGGCCGCAGATAGGTCGACAGGTCGAGATCGTGCACCGGCGCCGGATCGGCCCGCCCGATCAAGGTGGCCGCGTAGCTGACCTTCAGATTGCCGACCGGGGCGTCGAGGGTGTGGATCCGGTTGCCGTGCTCGCCGGTGATCTCGCGAACATCGGGGCGGATTTCCTTGCCGTCCAACAGGAACGACAGCGACTCGGTCACTTCAACCCCCGAATGCGGGGACACCGCGATCTGGAACTCGAGCGTGGAGGGCGCGGTGATCTGCACGTCCAGCTCGGCTCCCACGTCACGTTTCATCGGCGGGCGCTTCCTTCCGATCCGGGAAAGGAATCTCGAAGGGGGTTTTTGGGGCACGCGTTCCTCTACCCGCCGCCCACCGACGGCGAAACCTCGGCGTTCAGGACAGTTCGGCCAGCCCGGCGGCGATCAGCGGGCGCACGGCCTCCTCGACCTTATCGCTGTCATCGGCCACCCCGCTCTCCCTGGCGCGGTAGGCGATGCCCGCCCCGATGATGGCGAGCTTGAAATACGCCAGAGCCATGTAGAAATCCCAGTTCGCCAGCGAGTGACCGGCGGCTTTCGCATACTTCTCGGCCAGCACGTCGGCGGGCGGGATCTGATCGGCGGCCCACGCGGCGTCGGCGTGCACCAGCCGGAAGGTCGGATGGCGGTACACGCACATCAGCGCGGCGTCGGACAGCGGGTCGCCGAGCGTCGACATCTCCCAGTCCAGGACGGCCACCACCTTGGTCGGATCATCCTGATCGAGGATCGTGTTGTCGATGCGGTAGTCACCGTGCACGATGGCGGCCCGGCTGCCGGCCGGGATCGTCTCGGCGAGCTTGGCGTGCAGCGTCTTGACGTCGGCGTCGCACGGGTCGTCGTCGCGTTTGACCAGTTCCCACTGCGAACCCCAGCGGCGGACCTGACGTTCGAGGTACCCGGCGGGCTTGCCGAAGTCGCCGAGCCCGACCGCGTCGGGGTCGACCGCGTGCAGGTCGGCGAGCACGGTGATCAGGTTGTCGACGCAGGATTCGATCGCGGCGGCATCACCGATCTCGGCCAGCTGATCGGTGTGGCGCACCACCCGGCCCGGCACGAAATCCACCATCTGGAACGGCGCCCCCAGAACCGAGTCGTCGTTGCGCATCGTCACCGCCCGCGGCACCGGCACGGCGGTGTCGGCCAGCGCCGCGACCACCCGGTACTCGCGGGCCATGTCGTGCGCGGACGGGGTGAGCCCGTGCAGCGGCGGGCGGCGCAGCACCCACCGGGAGGCGTCGTCGCTGACCAGGAACGTCAGGTTGGACCGGCCGCCGGAGATGAACTCGGCGCGCAGTTCCCCGCTGCGGGGCACCCCGGCGTCGGTGAGGTGTCGGTCCAGGGCGGCGAGGTCGAGGCCTTCGAGGTCGGTCACGCGGACCTGTCTACCACCGCTGGTTCCGCGGCAATAGGTCCCATACGTGTTCGGTCGCGTTCACCCCGGCGACCGCCAGCCGCCCGGTGCGTGACGACAGCAGCCGGGTCACCGACGCGTAGTCGACGTGGAACGACAGCAGCCGCTCGGTGCCCAGAATGCGGTGCAGCAGCACGTTGATCACCCCGCCGTGGCTGAACACCGCCACGGTGTCGTCGTGCCCGGCCGCGCCCACCAGATCGTCGACGGCGGCCCCGACCCGCGCCAGGAAAGCCGTCTCGTCGACGCTGCTGGGCAGATGCCCGTCGATGAGGCGCTGCAACTCCCCGGGGTTCTCCGCGGCGATCTGCTCGACGGGGATGTAGTGACCGAGGTCGCGGTCGTACTCGGCGAACCGCTCATCGATGTCGACGGCCTTGCCCAGCGCATCGGCGACCGGTTGGGCGGTCTGGATCGCCCGGACCTGCGGGCTGCTCACCACCCGGGTGATCGGAAACCGGGCCAGCGCGTCGGGCAGCCGCGCGGCCTGTCGGTTGCCCTCGTCGGACAGGTGTGGGTCGGAGCCCTGCCCGGGCTCACTGCGCAGCGGCAGCGCATGTCGGACCAGAAGCAGTTGCACCGTGACACCATATGGCCCGTGCGCGCCTTCGCCTGCCCCGTGTACCGCTCGTTCGCCCCGTTCGAAGCTGCCCGGTGCGCCACCTGCGGGGCTGCGCTGGGCCTTCACCTGCCCTCGAAGTCGATGGTGGCACTCGACGACCAGCAGTCCGCCACCGTCGACGGCCGGCACTGATCCCGTGCACCCAGCACTCGACGTTGAGCTGCAACTGGCTGGTCCCCGAACAGGGCACCGAAACCTACGCGCGGGGCCATTCCGCCACCGGTGGTGGCCAAACTGGGATTCGTGCACCGGGTGATCCGCTCGGCGTCCCAAGAGATCCGCGAGGTGCAGCATGAGTGATTCCAGCGGCTATGCCGACCAGTTGTTCGACCTGACCTCGCGGGTGGTGCTGATCACCGGCGGCAGCCGCGGCCTCGGCCGCGAGATGGCGTTCGCCGCGGCGCGCTGCGGCGCCGACGTCGTCATCGCCAGCCGCAAGTACGAAACCTGCGTGGAGACCGCCGAGGAGATCACCGCCCAGACCGGCCGCCGCGCCTTCCCGTACCAGGTGCACGTCGGCCGGTGGGACGAGCTCGACGGGTTGGTCGACGCCGCCTACGGCGAGTTCGGCCGGGTGGACGTGCTGGTCAACAACGCCGGCATGTCACCGGTGTACGACAAACTGACCGACGTCTCGGAGAAGTTGTTCGACGTGGTGCTCAACCTCAACCTCAAGGGCCCGTTCCGGCTCTCGGCGCTGGTCGGGGAACGGATGGCGGCCGACGGCGGTGGTTCGATCATCAACGTCAGCACCCACGGCTCGCTGCAGCCGCAGCCCTCGTTTATCCCCTACGCCGCGGCCAAGGCCGGGCTCAACGCGATGACCGAGGGGCTGGCGCGGGCGTTCGGACCCACGGTGCGGGTCAACACGCTGATGCCGGGACCGTTCCTCACCGACATCAGTGCGGCCTGGGACTTCGACGACGTCGACAACCCGTTCGCCGGCAGCGCGTTGCAGCGCGCCGGGCGCCCTGACGAGATCGTCGGCGCCGCGCTGTTTCTGATGTCGGACGCGTCGAGTTTCACCACCGGGTCGATCGTGCGTGCCGACGGCGGGGCCTGACCGCCTACGGCGTGACGATGTCGGCGCGCCCGCCTACGGCGTGACGATGTTGAAGGACGGATCGGGCCGGTCCAGCACCGATGTCAGTGCCTGCAACGCCGCGCCGTCTCCGGTGATCGCCAGCCCCGGCGAGTCGAAGTCACCGCCGAGCAGGCTGATCAGGCGCAGCTTGCTGGCCAGGTTCAGCGTCGCCTGCGCGGTCGACGCATCGGCGGCCACCTTGCGGTAGACCAGCACCCCGTTGCGCAGGGTCAGCCGGTAGTTGTCGTCGCCGCCGAACGTGATGTCGAACGCCAGATCCAGGTCCCAGGCCCGCGGACCGTTGATGCTGATCGCCAGCACGTCGAACAGCTGCTCAGGCGTCAGCTGGGCCGCAATCGTCGTCGACGTCGTGGTCGGGGTGCCGAAGTTGCCGTCCCGCAACTCGGTGGCCCCGGCCAGGAAGAAGTTGCGCCACGTCGCGGTCTCGGATCCGTAGGCCAGCTGCTCGAGGGTGTCCGCGTACAGCTGCCGGGCGCCGGCGTGGTTCTCATCGGTGAAGATCGCGTGGTCGAGCAGCGTCGCCGCCCAACGGAAATCGCCGTCGTCGAAAGCAGTCTGGGCGAGCTCGACGACCCGGTCGATGCCGCCCATCGCCGCCACGTACCGCGGCCCGATCGCCTCGGGCGGATGCTGCCACAGCCGTGCCGGATTCCCGTCGAACCAGCCCATGTAGCGCTGATAGACGGCTTTGACGTTGTGGCTGACCGACCCGTAGTAGCCGTGCGCATGCCAGGCCCGCTCCAGTGCCGGCGGCATCGCGAAGTTCTCCGCGATCTCGATGCCGGTGTAGCCCTGGTTGAGCTGGCGCAGCGTCTGATCGTGCAGGTAGGAATACAGATCCCGCTGCAGGGAAAGGAATTCGACGATGCGGTCTTTGCCCCAGGTCGGCCAGTGGTGTGAGGCGAACACGACGTCGGCACGGTCGGCGAAGGTGTCGATCGCCTCGGTGAGGTAACCGGCCCAGCCGTGCGGATCGCGCACCAGCGCGCCACGGAGCGTCAGCAGGTTGTGCAGGTTGTGGGTGGCATTCTCGGCCATGCACAACGCGCGGAAACCCGGGAAATAGAAGTGCATCTCGGCGGGGGCCTCGGTGCCCGGCGCCATCTGGAACTCGATCTCGACCCCGTCGATGGTGTGTTTCTCGCCGGTCTCGCGGATGTCGACGGTCGGCACGATGATCGCGACCTCACCGGTGGACGGAGTCTGACCCAGACCGCAGCCCACCTGTCCCTGCGGGCCCCGCTCCAGGGCGGCGCCGTACATGTAGCCGGCCCGGCGCGCCATCGCGGTGCCGGCGTAGACGTTCTCCTGCACCGCGTGTTCGGTGAAACCCTCCGGGGCGAGCACCGCGACCTTGCCGGCGTCGACGTCGGCCTGCGATGTCACACCCAGCACGCCCCCGAAGTGGTCGACGTGGCTGTGGGTGTAGATCACAGCGGTGACGGCCCGGTCGCCCCGGTGCTCGCGGTAGAGCGCCAGCGCCGCCGCGGCCACCTCGGTGGACACCAGCGGGTCGATCACGATGATGCCGGTGTCCCCCTCGATGACGGTCATGTTGGACAGATCGAATCCGCGTACCTGGTAGATGCCCTCGACCACCTCGTAGAGACCCTGCTTGGCCACCAGCTTCGACTGCCGCCACAGGCTCGGATGCACGGTCGCCGGTGCGTCGCCGGTCAGGAAGCTGTAGACGTCGTTGTCCCACACCACCCGCCCGTCGGCGGCGGTGATGACACACGGAGACTGCGCGGCGATGAACCCGCGGTCGGCGTCCTCGAAATCTCTGGTGTCGTCGAAGGGGAGGTGCCCCAGGTGGTCGCGGTGAGCGGCTTCGATCGTCGCGGTCGGCGGCTTGTTCTGCATATGCGCAACATTGCCACGGGAACCCCACCGGCGGTGGTTCACTGGGGCAATGGATGTCCGCCGAGTAGTGACCGGGCACGACGCGTCCGGCAAGTCCGTATTCGTCAGCGACAGCACCGTCGCACCCCGGGAACCCATGCTGTTGCCGGGCGCCGAGTTCACCCTGCTGTGGGGCGCGGACCAGGTATCAAAGTTCCCCGATGACGGCGCGATGCCCAACTGGCACACCTATTTTCCGCCGGTCGGCGGCTTCCGGTTCTCGACGTTCACGCTGCCGCCGGGCAGCGCCGAACCCGCCGCGTCCGGGCTGTCGGCCGAGGAGGCGGTGGCCGATGCCGAGGCGAAACTGCCGGGGCTGCTGGCCTACCTGGAGCGCGACGATCCCGGGATGCACACCACCGACACCATCGACTTCGAGGTGGTGCTGGAAGGAACCGCGATCCTCGAACTCGACGACGGCGCCGAGGTGACGCTGCACCCGGGCGACACCGTCGTCCAGAACGGAACCCGGCACCGCTGGCGCAACCCCGGCGACGTGCCGGTGCGGCTGGCGCTGTTCATGTGCGGTGCGCACCACGCGAAGGTCGACCGGGGCTGACCCGCTCAGCCATCACGGTGCAGCTGGTGCAACCGGACGTCGGTCAGGGACGTCGAACGCACCGAGGCGGTCATATAAGTGCAATGCGGCTGGCGCCGCCGATCGGTCGGCGAGCCCGGATTGAGCAGCCGGAGACCGGTTTTGGCGACCGTATCCCACGGGATGTGGCTGTGCCCGAACACCAGCACGTCGGTGTCGGGATATTCGCGGGCCATTCGGGCTTCGCGGCCGGTGGCGGCCCCGGTTTCGTGTACGACGGTGAACCGCAACCCGCCGAGGATCGCGTCGGCGCGCTCGGGCAGCCGACGGCGCAGCTCCGCACCGTCGTTGTTGCCCCAGCAGGCCAGCAGGCGCTGCGCCCGCGCCTCTAGCGCGTCGAGCAGGGCGGGTTCCACCCAGTCCCCGGCATGGATCACCACGTCGGCCTCGTCGACAGCCGACCAGACCTCGTCGGGCAGGTTCTTGGCTCGCTTCGGCAGGTGCGTGTCGGCGATCAGCAGAAGGCGCACCACCTCACCCTAGGAGATCGGGCACCGGTGCGGCGGGGCGCCAACCCGGCGGCGGGTCCTCACCGACCCGGCCGTCGACCGCCTCGCGCAGCAGGTCGGCATGACCGGTGAGGCCCGGCCGTACTCCTCGATCAGATCGCACAGCAGCCGGCGCAGGCTCGCATGCTCGCCGTCGTTGTCGCTGACCGCCACCAACTGGTCCAGCCCGCCACGCGCCAGCGCCGCGGCCAGCCGGGCGCGGGACCCCCGACGGCGTCGCGCCAGAACGCGTAGAGCTGTTCGGGGTGTCGGCGGCCGCCGAGGTGAACTCCCAGTCCTCGGCGCCGTCGAACAGCGACTCCCACGGCTCGCCGACCGGATCGCCGGTGAGTTTGGTGGTGGTGATGAAGTCCTCGTTGATCGCCATGTGCTTGAGCAGGCCGCCCAGCGTCAGCGTCGACGCCCCGATCCGCAGAGCCAGCCCGGCGGCGTCCAGCCCGTCGGTCTTCCACAGAAACGTTGCGCGCAGGCGCTCGAGCGCGCCCAGCAGATGTTCGGCCTCGCTACCCGCCAGCGGCGGTTCCCAGGGAGTGTCGCTATCGGCCATAGACCGATTAAAAAGCGCGCCCGAAGGGATTCGAACCCCTAACCTTCTGATCCGTAGTCAGATCAAGGGGGTCCCCGCCGGTTCCCAGCAGTACACCATAACCGTCCTGACCAGGCGTTCCTGTCCCACAGGGTACCGGGTAGTCCCAGGGAGTTTCGGTTGAGTTGTGACAACGTCGTGACACTGAGGCCCCGGGCGAGCCGGTCCCGAAATCGGGACAAGCCAGGGGCCATCAATGGTCGGCAAGGCGGGCCAACGCCGTAGCCCCCCCCGTGCCACCACCAGGCTCAGCAGGGTCACCTTCAGCGTGGTGCCCGCCGACCGGCGGTCGATTCGCCTAGTGCGACACGTGGGACCAACATCGCCTTCTTTGTGGGTCACCCTGATGAGCCGCACGTCGGCGGGTAGGCTTCGCGGCATGTACGAGGGCTGGTTCCTCAGCGTCCAGTTCAGGTGGACGCCGATCCTCACCTACCAGCGACGACGGTCGGAACTCCTCGACTGGCTAGAGGCGAATACGGAGCCGGTCGCCTTCGTCGCCAACGACTCAGACGAGCACGTGGGTGTTGCGCTGGTCGCTCCAGACCTGAGGATTTCCGTCAGTCGATCGGGGATGGTTGTTGAGTCGGGCGCATCAGGCAACAGCGTAGAGCTGCTGGAGCAGGCGATCGTCGGCACCTTTGAAGTGATGGAGCCCCGGGATGTCCTCGCCACTCGCTATTACGCGACTGGCACGACGCAGTTGGACGACGACTGCGCGCACGCTATGAGCGCCTTCGGGAAGTCGGTCGGCGGGGCCGGGGTCGATCCCGATAGATTTGCGGTGAAGGATGGGTCGGCCCTTTTCGATCTGCTTTCTGATACGATGAAACTGCAGGTGGAGTGGGGAATTGTTAGCGGCGAGGAACTGGTGACGAGGTTAGCTGAGCCGGACATGAGCCGCGTGGACGGGCGAGACAGCCAGTCATCGCTGACACGTAGGTCTCTGCAGTCCCGAAAAATACCGCCGGTCGCAGTTTTCACTGATCAGCGGGGCATTTGGCGAAAAGTCGCAAAAGTGACCGATGTCTCAGATGTGTTAAATCTCGCGTCAGAGGCTAAACAGACTGCTACTACAGTCGGAACGAATCTTGCAGATTTTTTCCAACATGCCGTTGAGGAGGCGAAATAGATGGTGAGTACGCAGCTTGCCGTCCGTCGACCATGGTGTGACGAAGACGACGATGACTTGATGACCGGGGGTTGGACAATCCGTCGCGCCCCGACAGTCCCGGCGTCGGAGTGCGGGATTAGGGAGTTGGCTGAGCCCTACCTATACGGGCCTCTTCACAGGCCTGCCGACACACCAGTGATCGGCAAGGGCCAGTCGGAGACCCCGCCGGTCTGCGACTACCCGACGGTCGCACGGAGCCGTACGCGCATCCGGCCAGGACGATAAGGGCCGTCAAAGCTGAAGCGTGTCCAAACCTCCCGCAGTTGTCGTCTTTGACGTCAACATCTACGTGGACATCGCGGGCTTAATTACGCAGCCGTTCACGTGGTCGAAGTTCGACGCTGTAGCCGGGCGCATCATGAACGACCCAGTTCCACACCATGAAGACGCGGCGTTCGATAGTCTGCGGGCGGTCGCGATGTCGCGATCGGGCACAGTGGGGACCGGCGAGAAGCTTGAGGTGTGGACCTCCGAACACATCGACAATCTGACGATCACCAAGGTGCACCAGAACATTCGTGATACCGCCAACGTGGCCTGGTCACACGGCAACGCGGTCGACCTCCACGACGAGATGGTAAATACGCTCGTCTTCGACCTGAGCGGCGGAGGCTCCGTGGGCAGGATTCTGACCCCGTTGAATTTCCCTCCGCTGGACTATGAAGACGGATGTGTGATGAGAACTGCGGCACTAGCTGGCGATGTCACGGAATCGCGCCGCTTCTGTGTCACCCGAGACAGGGATTTTCGCGAATCCTACGTAGCCGACGAGCTTGATCCAACTGTGCAGGTGCTCTACCCGTCGGAATGGGTAGAGCTGCTTAGGATCGCGCGGCGACCCGATCTAGGGCGTATGCGCCGACGGTAACCAATTGGGGTGGAACGTACCGGCCCGCACCATGAGAGCGGAGAGTGGGCCGACTCCGCATTATGAATCGCAGGCCCGCCCGGGAATCCTAGAGCTGTAAGCAGGGAAATTGGCAGTCCGCGCCGACTGTGCTGGTGGGGTGGGGGGAGGGGGTTCGGGGGTGTGTCGGCGTGTTGGTGCTGGTCGATGTGGTGCAGGTCGGTGATGATCACCGGTCTGCCGGGTGAGACGCTCCTGACCTGGGGTTATCCACTGATCGTGTAGTGTCGGTGCCCGGACCTCCGGTTGAAGCGGTCTTCGGACCCACCGTCGCGGTTAGGTATGGCAGGCGCACCTTGGGTGCGTAGGGGTGCAGGGGTCCGGCCCTCTTTCGAAGTAGCCGAAGCGTCCCAATGGCGTGGAAGGCTTTCCGAGCGGGTAAGTGACCCGCCCGGGGAAAGAAGACTGCTATGTCCGGCCCTCTTTCGAAGTAGTCGAAGCGTCCCAATGGAGCTTTCCGAGCGGGCAAGTGACCCGCCCGGGGAAAGAAGACTGCTATGTCAGCATCAGAACGGCAGCTGCGCCGCCGGGCCTCTCAGAGCGGCCTCCGGCTGATCAAGCTGCGTGAAACCAACCGGGACTACTGGCAGTACGGGCCGTACATGCTCGTCGATGTCGAGTCTCGTGGTGCAGTCGCGTCAGGTTTGGATCTCGGAATGGTCGAGGACGAACTGACTGGCGCGCGCTAGGCACCCCGGGGGCCGCCCATCCGATTCACACCGTGATCGGTTGGGCGGCTTCTGTTCTCGCGGTGCTGCATGTTCAATTGCTGTGTCGCCTGTTCGCGGCATCGACTGCTGTGTGGTGGCGGTGACATGGGCCGCAGCAGGATCGGGCGTTGTCGAGGCTGTCCGGCCCTCCGTCGGCGACCGGGGTGATGTGGTCGACCTGGTCGGCGGTGCCGACGCACCGGCCGGGGTAGCGCAGCTGGCACAGGTAGTTGTCGCGCTGCAGGGCTTGCGGGCGGATGACGGTGCGCCAGTAGTGGCGCTCGGTGGCGGCGGCGCTGGCGGTGCGTGGGCTGGTGTTCCAGCCGGAGTGCTCGCGGCAGCGTTTCTGCGGTGAGCGGATGCGGTTGGTGCAGCCCTGGATGGGGCACTGGCGCTGGGCGCGTGGCATGGTGCTCCTCGGTGTTGGTGGTGACCCCCGGGCGTGGGGAGTCTGTCTGTCACAACGAGCGTCACGCCCGGGGTCACCGGCGCGCCCTGGCCAGCGCTGGCGGGTGCGCGCTGCCAGGGCGTCTGGGGGGGTGCCCGACCCGGCGGTGGATGCGCCAACCAACGCATCCCGCAAAGTCCCGTCGGGCCGGGCCCCACCTGCGGCCGGGCCAGCGGTGGGCACTCGCTGCGGCGCAGCCTGTTACGAGCCGCCGCCGATGGTGAACTTGCCGATGCGCGTCGGCCGTACCACGACGTGCCCGAAGCGCCACGTGCCACGGCAGGCGATGCTGTCGCTGGTGAAGTACGTCGAGTCGTCGGTGGCCACGTTGACGGGGCCGACGGCCGACACGATGGCCGACCTGTCGATGACCAAGCCGCTGTTGGCGGTCATCTCCTTGTTGACGATCACCGGCAGCGACAGGAGCCGCTCCACCGCGTCGGTGGTGCCCGCCCCCAGCAGCGAGCTGTTGTAGTCGACGCCGGTCTTCAGCTTGCGGAATTCGGCCCACCCCAGCGGGTCGAGGACGATGTGCGTCGGGGTGGCCCGGTTGGACTGCAGGAGGGCGATCAAGTCGACCAGGCCGTCGAGGTCGTCGGCGATCACGCCCGCGTCGATGACGTTGCCCGTGTTGAGCACACCGGCGACCGGCGCGCTGGCCGGGCTGGGGTCGACCTGGGCGAGGAACGCGGCGTCGCCCTTGCGGGTCAGGGCGCGGGCCACTGACTGCGAGATCTGCTCGGCGGTCTGCGGCTGGTTGAACTGCTCGCGGGACAGCCGCACAAGCATGGTGGCCTTCGAGGTGTAGACAAGGGCCTCGCTGAGCGTGGGCTCGGCTTCGGGGATCTCGGCACCCTCAGCGGAGAACTGGGCGGTGTCATCGTCGATGTAGGCGACCCTCACGACCGGGTCGTCGCCCTCCACGGTGGCGCCCACACTGGAGCACTCCAGAATGACGGCATCGCCGACGGCGTCGCCGGGCGCGAACGAGAAAACGTCGGGCGACCAGGCGGCCGCCGAGGTGGTTGTCTTGTGGGTGAAAGCCATTGTGGGCCAGCCTTACTACGGCACGATGACGCGCCGCGAACGATTCTTGTGGATTCGTTCGGCCCCGCTGCCCGGCGCTGGCCCCGACCACGAGAGGCCGGTCGAGGGTGCCCGGCACCACCAGGATCACCCTCGACCCGTGATTCTACTCCGAAGTGCGCTTCGGTTTGAACGCGTCAACGAACGACGGGCCGCCTGCCGGTGCCCGGCCGTCGCTGGTGACCAGCCCGGCCGGGGCGGCGGGGTTGACCCCCCGCCGGGCCATCTCGGCTTGCACGGCGGCGTCGATGTCGGCGCGGTGTTCCTCGGCGCTGGCCCGCATCTCCTCGGGGGTGTCGCCCTTGACCTTGTCGACGGGCACGTCGTGTTCGGTGGCGATGTCGCGGCGCTCGTACTCACGCACCCGCTCGGCGAGCCGGTCGCGCTCCTCGGCCACCGGCCGTAGGCCCTCCAGTTCGGCTTCGGCGTCGCGCAACCGCTGCCGGTAGCGCGCGTCCTTGGCGTTGTCGGGCTCGCCCGTAGGATCGGCCTCGGACGGTTCGCCGCTAGGCGGCGACTCCGCAGCGGTGTCGCCGCCCTGTGGTGCCGATGGCATGTCGGGGTCCTGGCCAGGTGCCCCGTCCGGCGAGGGCGGCGGCGCTGCGTTAGTGGCGGTCGAAGACATGGCGGTGCTCCTCACAGAATCTCTCGGTCTCGTGCAGCTCGCCCAGCCGGGTGGCCAGCCGGGACAAGGCTTCGGCTGTTCTCAACGACGGGCATGCGTCGACACAGGCCAATACAGCCCGGGCGGCGACGGCGACGGTCTTGTCGTCGTCGAAGTAGCGGCCCGCCAGTTCCATGCTGGTGCCGCGCTTCTCGACGACGGCCAGGGCAACGAGCTGGGCGCCGATCAGCTCGTTGACATCGAGGACCGGCAGAGGCACTCCAGGCTTGGGCTCGTCGGGCTGCTGGAAGTCGTGGCCGTTGCGGGTGCGCTTGCGGTTGATGGTCATCTCAGTTGTTCTCCTCGGATTCGCGCCGGGCGACGCTGTCGCTGATCGACTGCTGCAGGTGGGTGATGAACCGGTCGACGGCCAGGAAGGTTTCGGGCCGGTCCAGGTCGAGGCCCCACGATTGGGCGATGAGGCGGGCGGCGGCGTCGAACAGTTCGCGTTGGCGGCCGTCGTCGGCGACGGCCTGCCACAGCTGGTCGCACATGGTTTCGTCGCCGCGCTTGAGCGCGACGGTGTAGACGGCAGCGCTCATGGTGAATTCGCCGACATCGCGGATCTCGCGCGACGAGGGACGCTCGGTGGGGTCGAAATCGGTCATTCTCAGGTTTACCTCCTGTTGGTTGCGGTCAGCCGTGCTTGGTGGGTGGCGTGGTTCTGCTTGGTGACTGAGATGGCGCTGTCGTGGCCGTTTGCGATGGTCATGCGCGGTCTAGCTCCAATTCTGCTCTGAGGCTGGCGATTACGGTGCGGCCGACGCCGATGCGGGTTTGCAAGGTGTCGATCTTGCGGCGCTGGGCGCGGACGAGCGTGTCGGCCAACTTGGCTGCCAACCGCTCGTCGGTGGTGGCGGCGTCGGCGACGGCGTGGCGGTGGTGTTGCGGGCCGCTAGCGGCGAGGTAGGACTTCGACCACGCCAACGTCAGTGCCTCGGCGGTTTCGACGGCGGTCTGCTCCAGGCCGTCGAGTTCGGCCTGCAGCTCGGGCAGCTCGGCGGACAGCGTCAGCAGCAGGTCGATGGCCTGGGCGTGGGTCCAGCCGCCGAGACGGCTCGGCGGGGTTGTCTCAGTGGGCATTCCCGGCCCCCAGATCGCCGGAGACGGCCGAACGGGCCGCCCGTGGTGGCGCAGCAGTGCATTCGGGACTCATGGCTTCCACCGCCTGCCCCCGTGCCACGCGCACCGATCGGACCCGGACTCGGCAGTGTCCCCGCATCCCTCCTTGGAGCAAGCCTTCCCGAAGGCTTCCGGAAGGCTTCCCGAAGGGACGGTTGCGGGTGAGAGTGAGGTTGTGGTTGAGGCTGAGGAGGAGGGGGAGGGGGAGGAGTCACGGCGAGCTTCGATGAACCGGTACAGCTCTTGGAAGGCCGCCTCGTTGCGTTCGATAAGTGCCTGCTGGGTGTCGGCGGCGCTTGGGCCCCGGCCGAGCTTCACCTGCGGTGGGCTGACGATCAGCAGTTGTTCGAAGGCTTTGTCGCGTAGGTGTTCGGACTGAACGGTTTGTACTGCCCGGCATGCGGACTGGTAGATCTGTGGCTGCTTGCATGAGTCGAGGCGGATAAACGGGACGACGAAGATCTCCTCGGTGTCGAAGTCGGCGAGCACCCAATTGTGTGCTTCGAGACCGGCGAGGACTTCGCGCATGTCTGCTTCGCTGGAGTGTGGGGTGAATCCGCGACCCCATTTGCCGAGTTGCAGCGCGTCGATGCCTGCGCCGTTGAGGTTGGGTGAGATCCACATCTTCATGAACAGGAGTTGCTCCAGGGGGCTGAGCTTGCGGAACTGCTCGTCGGCTAGCAGTTCGGTGGGGAACATGGCGGCTCGTCGGGGCATCAGAGATTCACCGCGCAAGTGCCGAATCGCACTGCGGCGCAGACTCTGTGCGGCGCTCGCGGTGCTACAGTGGGCGTTGCCCTGGTACGGCTCTGTTGGGAGGGGCGGTGAGCGGGATCTGGCCCCGCCGCCGGCCCTTTTCTATGCGTCATGAACGCCTTTCCGGCTCAACAAAATTCAGGGTGGCTTCGCGGTCGGCGCGTCAGGGGGCGTTTGGCTGATCGGCAAGAGGCGCGACCGCGGCATTCCGATCGCGCGTGCGGGTGGGCTTCGTACTGGCGGCGGCCAGCGCGGCGACCCATTCCTGCAGGGCATCCTCGGGGATCAGACGGCGGTTGTTCACAAAGATGGATCGCAACTCGCCGCTCTTGAGGGCGGCGAAGACTTTCGTGCGGCTGATCGAGGTTCGGGCAACGACAGTGTTCACACTGTTGAACAGGATGGGCGCGTCCTGGGGCGCGTCGGTTCGCGGCGCTGGCATCGGTGCGGAGTTCCTCTCGGTTCCGAATGGGTGCCATCCAGTACACGCCAGTTCGCCCACTACTTCCAGCTTATTACTCACCAATAGTGTTGTGGCACAGCGTCACACAGCCGTTATACCTGGTAGGTGGAGCGGGCTCTCGAAAATTGTTGCCGGGCCCACAAAACTGTTTCCGCAGGTCGCAGCGAGGGCCCTGGGCGGCGGTCGCCGGAGATCCCGTGACGTGCCAGCAGCCTTCGCGGCCTGGGCGGCCGACGTACGGTCGGCCTCGGAACCCTCGCCCGAATACGGGCGAGGGTCTACCACCTTCCCCGCGAGCAACCGCGCGAGTATTCGCGGCTGATCCCGTGTGTAGTAGCCGCCTAGCCCTGATCGGCGATAGAACCTATCCGCGCCCGTGCGACGACGATGGCTTGCTGGGCCTTTGGGTCATATTGCGCCGGTTGATGTTCACCGCCAGCGCATAGTGGGGTGTGCCTACCCTGACCACCATCAGCGTGTGTTCAAGTGTTCAACTAGGTGTAATGTGGGGGTTGTGACCAGGAAGAAGACTCCTGCACCGCAGGTCGGCTGGGTGAAAGGCCGCGACGGCCGGATCCGGCCCGATCGGCGCGTCGACACCGGCCCCCGCGACGAGCTGATCCGCGCCCTGCGGGCCGAGGGCCAGTCGGTGCGCATGATCGCCGAGCAGGCCGACTGCTCGGTCGGCACCGTGCACCGCGTCATCAGGCAAGGGGAGAACCGATGAGCCGCCAGCAGCTGCCCCCGCAGATCCGCAAGGTCGCGATCACCGACCGCAAGACCGGTAAGCCCGTGGCCCGCTATCAGGTGACGGTGGACGGCGGCCGGGACGCCGACGGACGACGCCAGCAGGTGCGCCGCCGCTACCCCACCGAGCGAGACGCGCGTGAGGCTCTCGCCCGGTTTCAAAGCGACTCTGCTGCAGGTATTTTCGTGCCGCGCAAAACCGTCACCGTGGAGGACCTGGCCGCCGACTGGCTGGCGTCCCTGCACCACCTTCGGGCCAGCAGCATCCGCGACTACGGCTACGCGATCGCCCCGCTGCGGGAGGCCCACGGGTCGATGCCCGCCCAGAAGCTGTCCCGCGCCGACCTGGACCGGCTGATCGTGGCTCTGCGCGACGGGGGCACCGTCACCGCCGACGGCAATACCCGCAAGCCGTGGGGGCCGCGCTCACTCAACCAGACGATCAAGGCCGCCAAGCTGCTGCTGGGCTACGGGGTGGAGCGCCGGGTGCTGGCCCACAACGCGGCGGCCGGGATGAAGGCCGTGCCGCGCGAGCGCGCCGAGATGGCCACCTACACGGACACCGAGATCCGGGCCGTGCTGGCCGCCGCCGCCAAGGACCGCGCCGGACACCTGTGGTTCCTGGCGCTGTCCGGGCTGCGGCGCGCCGAGATCGCCGGACTGAGGTGGGCAGATGTCGATTTCGACGCCAGCACCCTGACGGTGGCGCGGGGCCGCGTCCAGGTCGGCGCGACCGAGGTCGCCGAGAACGCCCCCAAGACGGCGGCGTCACACCGCACCCTGCCCCTCGATGAGGGCATGGTGGCCGTGCTGCGGCGGGCCCGGGCCGCCCAGAAGGCTGAACGGTTGAAGGCCGGTGCCGCCTACGTCGACAGCGGCTACGTGGCTGTCGACGAGGCCGGGCGCGCGTATCAGCCGGGCTCGCTGACGAACATGTGGCACCGGCTGACGAAGGCGGCCGGGGTGCGCCCGATCCGGCTGCACGACGCCCGGCACACGGCCGGGACGGCGATGCATCTGCGGGGGGTGCCACTGGCGGTGATCTCGCAGTGGCTGGGCCACGCGGACGCGTCCATCACGGCCCGCATCTACGCGCACAGCCAGCCGGACGCGTTGAAGGCTGCCGGGGCCACACTGGGTGCCGTCATGACCGGGTCGGAGGCCTGATGATCTACTACCACACCACCGACGCGGCGGACGCGATCCTTCGGGACGGGTTCCGCGACGCCACCGGCGGCTACCTGTTCGCGACCACAGTGCTGACCGGTGTGTGGCTCGGCGATTCGCCGATGACCGTCAACGAGGGAGCGAAGGGCGAAACGGTTCTTCGCGTCGAGTTCCCCGACGACGTGGACCTCGGGGACTTCGAAGTGATCGAGGACTGCAAGCCGTACCGCGAGTGGTGCGTGCCCGCCGAGCTGATCAACGAACGAGCCTCGGTGACACTGATGGCGGCAGACGATGAGTTACCCACGGCTTGTGACACTCTCGTGACACCGGGCCCTCTGGTGTTCAGATCTGAGCAGCTGCCCGACTGGCTCAAGCGCAGGTCAGGTGAGCTTTCCGCGAAGCGCGCCCGAAGGGATTCGAACCCCTAACCTTCTGATCCGTAGTCAGATGCTCTATCCGTTGAGCTACGGGCGCATGGTGTGGTGCTTGTTCAGTTGTATGACGCCGGCGAGCCGGCAGTGTCACCGCGGAGGCGAGAGGATTTGAACCTCCGGTCCACTTTGAGGTGGACAACTCATTAGCAGTGAGCCCCATTCGGCCGCTCTGGCACGCCTCCTGACGTTTACCGCCGAGCCAAGAGCGTACACAGCCGATACCTGCAGAAGCAAAGCACATCGAAGAGTGCACCGGCCGGGCCATAAACTGGTCGGGTGTCCGCCCGTCTGCGCCCCGAACTCGCCGATCTGCCCGCCTACACCCCGGGCAAGACGGTGCCCGGCGCCATCAAGATAGCCAGCAACGAGACCGTGCACGGCCCGCTGCCCAGCGTCAAGGCCGCCATCGAGGCCGCGGTCGACGGCATCAACCGCTACCCCGACAACGGCTACGTCGAGCTCAAGGAGCGCCTCGCCAAGCACGTCAACTTCGCCCCGGAGCACATCTCGGTGGGGTGTGGGTCGGTCAGTCTGTGCCAGCAGCTGATCCAGATCACCTCCACGGTGGGCGACGAGGTGCTCTACGGCTGGCGCAGCTTCGAGATCTACCCGCTGCAGGTGCGCACCGCCGGCGCCACCCCGGTCCAGGTGCCGCTCACCGAGGAGACCTTCGACCTGGACGCGATGCTCGCCGCGATCACCGAGAAGACCCGGCTGATCTTCGTGTGCAACCCGAACAACCCGACCAGCACCGTCGTCGACCCGGACGCCCTGGCCCGGTTCGTCGAGGCGGTGCCGCCGCGCATCATGGTGGTGCTCGACGAGGCCTACATCGAATACGTGCGCGGTGACCTGGTGCCCGACAGCTTCGCCCTGGTCCGGTCCCACAGCAACGTGGTGGTGCTGCGCACCTTCTCCAAGGCCTACGGGCTGGCCGGGCTGCGCATCGGCTACGCGGTGGCCGACCCGGACATCGTGACCGCGCTGTCCAAGGTCTACGTGCCGTTCACCGCCACCAGCGTGTCGCAGGCCGCCGCGATCGCCTGCCTCGACGCCGCCGACGAGCTGCTGGCCCGTACCGACGCCGTCGTCGCCGAACGGTCCCGGGTCAGCGCGGCGTTGCGCGACGCCGGCTACGACCTTCCGCTGTCCCAGGCCAACTTCGTCTGGCTGCCGCTGGCAGGTCGGGCCCAGCAGTTCGCCGCCGACGCCGCCAACAGCCGCGTCATCGTGCGCCCGTACGGTGAGGACGGTGTGCGGGTGACCGTCGCCTCCCCCGACGAGAACGACGCATTCCTCCGATTCGCCCGATCATGGACAGGAAACCGATGACCTCAGTAGGCACCGCCCGCGACACGTTCACCGCCCTGACCGAACGCACCGACACGATCTCCGACGCCGAGCTCGACGACTTCTGGGCCACCCTTGCTCCGGCCACCATCGACTTCATGATCGGCGAATGGAAGGGCGGCGAATTCCACACCGGGCACATGGCCAACGGCTTCATGAACAAGCTGAACTGGTTCGGCAAGACCTTCCACTCCGCCACCGACGCCAAGCCGCTGGTGTGCCTGGACGCCGAGGGCAACAAGTTCTCCAACACCGAGGCGATGAACGGGGAGGCCAGCCTGTGGATGGAGGAGTTCCGCGGGGAGCTCGTCGCCTCGATGGTCTACGACGGCAAGCCGGTGCACGACCACTTCAAGGTGGTCGACGACAACGCCGTGGTCGGCATCATGAACGGCAAGGGCGCGCTGGACACCAGCTCCGGCACGCCCCGCCATCTGTATTTCCATCTGGAGCGGGTGTAGTCACCGTGATCGGCGCGAAGACGCAGATCAAGACCGCGGCGACGGCGCTGGTCGGGCTCGGGCTCGTCCTCGGGGTGACGACGGCCTGCCAACGAACCACCGAGGGCGCCGTCGCGCAGACCACCGAACCGGGGCCACCGCTGACGTCGGCCCCCACCCTGCCCAGTCGCTCGCCGGGTATCCCGGGGCTGCCCGAGATCCCGGGAATCCCCATCCCGGACATCCCGCTGCCGACCCGCAACACCAACGTTCCCGAGGTTCCCGCCCCGCCCAACGCGACGTCGATGATGTGCGACGAGTACAACGACCTCGACGAGGCCACCAGGGTCGCGGTGGTGCGCGCCATCCTCGCCGAGGAGAACAACCCGCTGGGCCCCGACGGGGAGTTCATCGGGCAGATCCTGGCCGATGCCGCCTGCCAGTTCCTGCCCAGCGCGCGGGTCAGCGAGATCCTGATGGGTGGCTAGCCGGACAGACTGGTTAGCCTTCATGGTCATGGGCAGCACATACGAATCGGTGACCGTCGACATCGCCGATCACATCGCGCAGGTGACATTGATCGGTCCGGGCAAGGGCAACGCGATGGGGCCGGCTTTCTGGGCCGAGCTCCCTGGAGTGTTCGCCGAGCTGGACGCCGACCCCGACGTGCGCGCGATCGTGCTGACCGGGTCCGGTAAGCACTTCAGCTACGGCCTGGACCTGGCCGCGATGGGCGGCACCCTGGCCGGTGTCATGGGCGGTGACGGAGCCACCGCCAAGCCGCGCGCCGATTTCCACAAGCACCTCAAGGCGATGCAGCAGGCGATCACCGCGGTCGCCGACTGCCGCACCCCGACGATCGCCTCCGTGTCCGGATGGTGCATAGGCGGCGGGGTGGACCTGATCTCGGCGGTCGACATCCGCTACGCGAGCACCGACGCGAAGTTCTCGGTGCGCGAGGTCAAGCTCGCGATCGTCGCCGACGTCGGCTCACTGGCCCGGCTGCCGCTGATCCTCAACGACGGGCACCTCAAGGAGCTGGCGTTGACGGGCAAGGACATCGACGCCGCGCGCGCCGAGAAGATCGGCCTGGTCAACGACGTCCACCCCGATGCCGAGGCGTGTCTGGCCGCGGCCCGGGCCACCGCGGCCGAGATCGCGGCCAACCCGCCGCTGACCGTGCACGGCATCAAGGACGTGCTCGACGAGCAGCGCACCGCCGCGGTGTCGGCCAGCCTGCGCTACGTCGCCGCGTGGAACTCGGCGTTCCTGCCGTCCAAGGACCTGTCCGAGGGCATCACCGCGATGTTCGAGAAACGGGCCCCGAACTTCACCGGCGAATAACCCCGGGCGGACTTGCCGCCTTCGCCGCGAAGCGTTCCGAATCAGGTCCACATCAGCGAGGCGGACAAGAAAAGGCCCCACCCAAACCCGGCGCCATATCGCCGTCCATCCCATTCGAATTCGTGCAATTCCTGTGCGGGCAGATACTCGTCGAACAAGGCTGCCGTGGAAGTGACCCTGGCCGGACCAAAACACTGGACGAAATCTGCGGTATCCATGCTCCACGGAGGCTGGGCAGTCGGAGCTGCGGCGCACCCCGGCTCACCTCGAGCACGCCGGTATGCGGCCGTCTGAATCGAACCATCACGGCCGGCGGTAGCGGCGAAATCGAATTCCGGCCAAAGGATTCCTTCGAACGACAGTGCACCTGCATCGCGGGCGTCTACCCCGACGAGAGTCTGCAGCTTCGCGAACTGCGTGGCTTTGTCACGCAATACCTCGGCCACACGTTGATGGATTCGTTCGGCATCACCGAAAGAGAGATCGTGCTCGGCCAACTTGGCTTCACGTTCGGCATCCTGATTTGTCATGCCGTACTTCATGGTCACCAGCAGGTACACCTCGAAGTCGAGCACATGTGCAAAGGGGGCGGTGTTCATCGCTGCCTCCTCCATGATCCCGAATACGGCAGGAACTGGCTCGAGTCACCCCTAAAAACCGCAACCGCCCCGTCCGGGGACAGCTGCATCGCGATGGTTTCCATGAGACGCGCCGGTAGCGCGAGCGGGTGATCGACGACAGGAGCCGGGGCGTGTCCTGTGCCCGCGAAACCGCTTCTGACCTGCGGTGGCGGAGGGATTTGAACCCCCGGACGGTTTTAGCCGTCTCTCGCTTTCAAGGCGAGTGCATTAGGCCGCTCTGCCACGCCACCGCGCGTCAGTCTAGACGCGCCCGATCTTGGCGGGCGGCCCCCCGGCCTTGAGTGCCGCGCTGATCCGGCGGCTGTTCTCCCCCATGGCAGTGACCTGCGAACGGGACAACGGGTCCAGGAAATGGGCGCGCACGGCGGCGCCGTAGGTCTGCAGCGCCTCCTCCAGCGAGCGCCGCCCCTCGGCGGTGATGCTGGCCAACACGCCGCGCCCGTCTTCGGGGCTGGCGCCGCGCAGAACGAGCCCCTGGCGTTCCAGCCGGTGGATCTGGCGGGTCACCCGGCTCGGCAGCGACATCAGCGACTCGGCGAGATCGCCCATCCGGGCCGACCCCGTCGCCGATCTGGCTAACAGATCCAGCAGCCGGACGTCGTTGAGCGTCAATTCATGGCCGTCGACCAACGACCTGTTGATGGTCGCGTACAACCTCAGCGAGGCGTCCAGAAAGTTCTGCCACGCCTTCTGTTCAGCAATGTCCAGTCCGGGCGTATCGCTCGCGGTACGGCCCCCGATGATCCCCTCCATCGTGACAATAGTAAGGGGGCCGGTGGGCCGGGGAGGCGAAAGCGCGGCGTGTTTACCCAGCGTAGTAGCGTTTTGGGAATGCGCGCGATCGTGGCCGAGTCCCCTGGCCGACTCACCTGGCAATCAGTTCCCGACGTGACGCCCGCCCCCGGGGAGGTGTTGATCCGGGTGACCGCGGCCGGCGTCAACCGTGCCGACCTGCTCCAGGCCGCCGGCAAGTACCCGCCGCCGCCCGGCGCCAGCGACATCATCGGTCTCGAGGTGTCCGGCACGATCTCCGCGTGCGGCGAGGGCGTGACCCAGTGGACCGAGGGGCAACCCGTCTGCGCTTTGCTGGCAGGCGGCGGCTACGCCGAGTTCGTGGCGGTGCCGGCAGCCCAGGTGCTGCCGATCCCCGGCGGCGTGGCACCCGAGCACGCGGCCGGCCTGCCTGAGGTCGCGTGCACCGTCTGGTCGAATCTGGTCATGACCGCCGGGCTGCGCGCCGGGCAGCTGGTGCTGCTGCACGGCGGTGCCAGCGGCATCGGCACCCACGCGATCCAGGTGGCCCGCGCGCTGAACTGCCGTGTCGCCGTCACCGCCGGCTCACGCAACAAACTCGACCTGTGCGCCGAGTTGGGCGCCGAGATCACCATCGACTACCACAACGAGGACTTCGTCGAGATCGTCCGCGCGGCCGGCGGCGCCGACGTCATCCTCGACATCATGGGGGCGGCCTATCTCGAGCGCAACGTCGACGCGCTGGCCGCCGACGGACGGCTGGTCGTCATCGGCATGCAGGGTGGGGTCAAGGCCGAGCTCAACCTCGGCAAGCTGCTGGCCAAACGGGCGGGCGTGATCGCGACGGCGCTTCGCTCACGCCCGATCGACGGGCCGAGCGGCAAGGCGGCGATCGTCACCCGCGTGCTCGACGATGTGTGGCCGATGATCGCCGACGGCCTGGTGCGACCGGTCATCGGCGCACAGTTCCCCATGGCTCAGGCGCAGGCCGCCCACGAGCTGCTCGAGTCGGGCGATGTGTCGGGCAAAGTCATTCTGCGGGTGGGCGATTAGCCGCAGCTCAGCCCAGCGACGCGAGCGCGCGGACCAGCTGGTCGACCTCGGCGGTGGTGCTGTAGTGCGCCAAACCGACGGTGACGGCGCCGCCGATGTCGTTGACCCCGATCAGGTCGAGCACCCGCGAACTCGCGTTGGGGATCGCCAGGATGCCGTTGTCGGCGAGGCGTTGCACGACCCGCTCAGCGGGAACGTTGCTGATCGCGAAGCTGAGTACCGGGATGCGCACCTCAGGGCTGCCGATCACCATCACCGTGGGCAGTGACCGCAGCGACATCAGCAGGTAGTCGAACAGCCCGCTCATGTACGCGGCCGCCGACCGCATCGAGACGGCCAACCGCTCACGCCTGCTGCCCCCAGCCGAATCATCTAGTCCGGCAAGGTATTCGATACTGGCGACCACACCGGCCAGCAACCCGAACTGGTGGGATCCGAGTTCGAGGCGCGCCGGGCCGGTGGCATACGGATTCAGCGAGACCGAGCCGAGCGCGTCGATGGTCGCAGGATCGCGGAAGACCAGCGCACCGATCGGCGGGCCACCCCAGGCCAGCGCGTTGACCGCGACCACGTCGGCGTCGATCTCGTTGATGTCCACCAAGCGGTACGGGGCAGCCGCCGAGTGGTCGACGACCACCAGCCCGCCGACCTCGTGCACCAGTTTGGTCACTTCGCGCAGCTCGGTGACGGTACCCAAAGTCGCTGAGGCAGAGGCGATCGCCACCAGCCTGGTGGGCCGGGTGACCAGCGCCTCCCACTGCCAGGTGGGCAGCTCACCTGTCTCGATGTCGACCTCGGCCCATTTGATCTTCGCGCCGAAACGGTTCGCCGCCCGCAGCCACGGGGCGATGTTGGCTTCGTCGTCCAGCCGCGTCACGACCAGTTCGTAACCGAGCCCGACCCGTGCCGAGGCGGCGTCGGCCAACGAGGTCAGCAGCACCGCACGGTCCGCCCCGAGTACGACCCCGGCCGGGTCGGCACCCAGCAGATCGGCGATTGCCTGACGGGCCGCGGCAAGCACCGCCGCACTGCGGTGCGCCGCCGGATGCGGGCCGACCGGGCTGGGCATCGACCCGCGGAACGCGGTGGAGACCGCCCGGCTCACGGTGTCGGGCAGCAGCATGCCGTTCTGCGGGTCCATGTGTACCCACCCATCGCCCAACGACGGATGCAACCCACGCACCCGGGCGACGTCGTATGCCATGCCAGCCCACCTTAGTGCGTCGAGGAATTCCCCCGTACCGCCCGCTCAGGGGCCGGTCTGGCGGATGCTCGACCAGTCTCGCTGCCCGTTCCGCACCGGAACAAGTCATCTGCGCAGCCATACTAGTCCAGGTCGCCGACGAGGCAGAGTGCTACCGAGCCAGGCGTTGCTGGGTACATCCAGGCAATCATCGCGGGCGGCGCAGACCCGTCCGGCGCGCCCGCCGTGAGAAGATCGGTTCCCGAACCGCGCAGCCCAGCCGCGGAGGAACAGCGAGGGTGGGGCACCCTAGGAACATGACGAGCGATACCGACGACGACAACATCGAGATCATCGGCGGCGGTCCCGACCAGGTGGACGAGGAACACGGAGCCGACGGCAAGGCACTGACCGACCTGGTCGAGCAGCCGGCCAAGGTGATGCGGATCGGCACCATGATCAAGCAACTGCTCGAGGAAGTACGGGCGGCACCGCTCGACGAAGCCAGCCGCGGGCGGCTGCGCGACATCCACCGCACCAGCATCTCCGAGCTCGAGGACGGACTGGCCCCCGAACTCCGCGACGAGCTCGAACGCCTGACGCTGCCGTTCACCGAGGACGCGGTGCCCTCGGACGCCGAGCTGCGCATCGCCCAGGCCCAGCTGGTGGGCTGGCTGGAGGGGCTGTTCCACGGCATCCAGACCGCCCTGTTCGCTCAGCAGATGGCCGCACGTCAGCAGCTCGAACAGATGCGTCAGGGCGCGTTGCCGCCCGGCGTGAGCGTGCCCGGTCAGCGGGGCGGTCCCGGACACCCCGGCACCGGTCAGTACCTGTGACATGACCGATCCAGCCGGGACCTCGGAGTCACCCTGCATCGAGACCCGCAACGCGTGGGTCGAGTTCCCCATCTTCGACGCCAAGACCCGCTCGCTGAAGAAGGCCTTCCTCGGCAAGGCGGGCGGCGCGATCGGCCGCAACGAGTCCAACGTCGTCGTCATCGAAGCACTGCGGGACATCACGATGTCGCTGAAGTTGGGTGACCGCGTCGGCCTCGTCGGCCACAACGGCGCCGGCAAGTCGACGCTGCTGCGGCTGCTGTCGGGCATCTACGAGCCGACCCGCGGAGTCGCCGCAGTGCGGGGCCGGGTGGCACCGGTCTTCGACCTCGGGGTGGGGATGGACCCCGAGATCTCCGGTTTCGAGAACATCATCATCCGCGGGTTGTTCCTCGGCCAGACCCGCAAGCAGATGATGTCCAAGGTCGACGAGATCGCCGAGTTCACCGAGCTGGGCGACTATCTGTCCATGCCGCTGCGCACCTACTCCACCGGCATGCGGGTGCGGTTGGCGATGGGGGTCGTGACCAGCATCGACCCCGAGATCCTGCTGCTCGACGAAGGTATCGGCGCCGTCGACGCCGAGTTCCTGAAGAAGGCCCAGTCGCGGCTGGCCGGCCTCGTCGAGCGATCCGGGATCCTGGTGTTCGCCAGCCACTCCAACGAGTTCCTGGCCCGGCTGTGCAACACCGCGATGTGGATCGACCACGGCACCGTGAAGATGTCGGGCGGCATCGAGGAGGTGGTCCGCTCCTACGAAGGTGAGGACGCCGCCCGCCACGTCCGCGAGGTGCTGGAGGAGACGGGGCGCGAAAGCCGGCCGGCATGACCAACCCGCTCATCTGCGCGGTCGTCGTCACCCACCGCCGCGCCGACCAACTGGCCAAATCACTGGACGTGGTGTGCGCGCAGAGCCGGCGACCCGACCATCTGATCGTCGTCGACAACGCCGCCGAAGACCGGGTCCGCGACCTCGTCGCCGGCCAGCCCGTCCCGACGACCTATCTCGGCTCGCGCCGCAACCTGGGGGGCGCCGGAGGTTTCGCACTGGGGATGCTGCACGCGCTCAGCCTGGGCGCCGACTGGATCTGGCTGGCCGACGACGACGGCCGGCCCCAGGACGGCGCGGTGCTGGCCACGCTGCTGGCCTGCGCGCAGGAACGCGGACTGGCCCAGGTGTCGCCGATGATCTGCGACCTGGAGAACCCCGAACGGCTCGCCTTCCCGCTGCGCCGCGGAGTGGCGTGGCGCCGACTGGTCAGCGAGCTGCGCGCCGAGGCGCCGCGCGAGGACTTCCTGCCCGGCATCTCGCACCTGTTCAACGGCGCGTTGTTCCGCGCCGCCACCCTGGAGGCCACCGGGGTGCCCGACCTGCGCCTGTTCATCCGCGGCGACGAAACCGAGATCCACCGGCGGCTGCTGCGCACCGGCCTGCCGTTCGGCACCTGCCTGGATGCGGTGTACCTGCACCCGCAGGGCGGCGACGAGTTCAAGCCGATCCTGGGCGGCCGCATGCACACCCAGTACACCGACAACGCCACCAAGCGGTACTACACCTACCGCAACCGTGGCTATCTGCTGTCGCAGCCGGGCATGCGCAGGCTGCTCCCCCAGGAATGGGTGCGGTTCGGCTGGTTCTTCCTGGTGTCGCGACGGGACCCGGCCGGGCTGCTGGAGTGGATGCGGTTACGACGGCTGGGCCGCCGGGAGAGGTTCTTCCGGGAAGAGCAGCTCGACGGGGCAGGAACGCAATGACATTCATGGACGCCGCCGCGCAGTCCAAGACCTTCCGCCGGGCGTGGGGCGACCTCGTCGAGGGCTTCGGTAAACGCGAGCTGTGGCTGCACCTCGGCTGGCAGGACATCAAGCAGCGCTACCGCCGGTCGGTGCTGGGCCCGTTCTGGATCACCATCGCCACCGGCACCACCGCGGTGGCGATGGGCGGCTTGTACTCGAAGCTGTTCAATCTGGAACTGGCCGAGCACCTTCCGTACGTGACTCTCGGCCTGATCGTGTGGAACCTGATCAACGCCTCGATCCTCGAGGGCGCCGAGGTGTTCATCGCCAACGAGGGGTTGATCAAGCAGCTGCCCACCCCGCTGTCGGTGCACGTCTACCGGTTGGTGTGGCGGCAGATGATCCTGTTCGCCCACAACATCGTCATCTTCGTCATCATCGCGATCATCTTCCCCAAACCCTGGCAGTGGACGGACCTGACCTTCATCCCCGCGCTGGCGCTGATCGCGCTGAACTGCGTGTGGGTGGCGCTGTGTTTCGGCATCCTGGCCACCCGCTACCGCGACATCGGCCCACTGCTGACCTCGCTGGTGCAGCTGCTGTTCTTCATGACGCCCATCATCTGGAACGAGGCGACCCTGCAGCGCCAGGGCGCCGGCGACTGGGCCAGGATCGTCGAACTCAACCCGCTGCTGCACTACCTCGACATCGTGCGGGCGCCGCTGCTCGGCGCCCAGCAGCAGGTGCACCACTGGGTCGTGGTCCTGGTGCTGACCGTGGTCGGCTGGACCTTCGCGGCGCTGGCCATGCGGCAGTACCGGGCCCGGGTGCCCTACTGGGTCTAGGGCGGTCAGCCCGCGACGTCCAGGGCGGTCAGCCCGCGACGTCCAGGGCGGTCAGCCCGCGACGTCCCAGGGCGGTCAGCCCGCGACGTCCCAGGGCGGTCAGCCCGCGACGCCGCCCTCGGGTTCGGGCCCGAATACGAACCGCCTGCCGGTGAGCGAATCGGGGGTCACCCGCACGAAGCGCAGCTTCTGGGTCGCCACCCACGGGTAGAGCCCGGCGCGCTCGGCCTTGTCGATCTCCTCCGAGGTGGCCAGCACGTGGGCGGTGCCGCGGACCACCACGCTCCACCCCCCGGCCACGTTGTGATCGTCGACCTCGAACACCACATGCTCGTTGAGCACCGACGTCAGCAGCTTGGTGCCTTCCGCGGTACGGAACAACAGCGTCTTGTCCTGCACGACGAAGTTGACCGGGAAGATCTCGGTCCAGCCGTCGACCGTTGTCACGAGTCGGCCCAGTGACATGCTGGAGAGCAGGTCCCAACTCTCGGCCTCGGTGAGTTCGGTGACCGGGTCTCCAGATGTTTCAGTGGCATCCATGCCCTTATCGTCGTCGCACCCGGCGCTCCGTTCAAGAGGAAGGGGTCGCCGCAGGTCGGGGCCAATGGCACTTACCGGCGGCGGCTACGCTCCGGTGATGGCAGGCGCCCCGCAACGACTCATCCAACGAATCTCACGAACCAAGCTGGGCTACCGGTTCGTCTCGAGCGTTCCGCCCAAGCTCGACCCCGCACTGCTGCGCCTCACCGGCGGCCGGTTCAGCTTCGGTTACCCGCTGCCGGTGATGTTGTTGACCACGACCGGAGCCAAGTCCGGGCTGCAGCGATCCTCCCCGCTGGTCTACATCGACGACGCCGGGTCGCTGATCCTGATCGCCTCCAACTTCGGCAGGCCCGGGCACCCCGCCTGGTACCACAACCTGAAGGCCAATCCGACGGCCACGGTGCTCGCCGGAAAACTCAGCGGCACCTACACCGCGACCGAGGTCACCGACCCGCAGGAGCGGGACCGGGCCTGGCACAAAGCCGTCGGCGTCTATCCGGGCTACGACGACTACGTGGCGCGCGCCGAGGGACGCACCATCCCGGTCGTCCGGCTGACGCGGGCATAGAACCGAGAAACGGGGCGCCCGGCTGGGCGCCCCGTTTCTCGTGCGGTGTGTCATCACCGGACGTCGATGTAGTAGACCATGCCGGTGATGACGTTCTGGCGGGTCGTGTCGTCGTCGTAGCCGGGGTTGGTGGCGGTGCCGCGCAGCGCCGGGCCGGGCTGGACGGCGACCACGGTGGCCTCATCCAGCGGGGTGTCCGACAGGCGGTTGACGATGACGCGGTGGCCGTCGGCCTCGAGCTGGCTGATGGTCGAATCGGCGTTGCCCCCGGAGGTCGGGGCGGCGGCGGCCGGGGCGGCCAGTCCCAGTACGGCGGCGGACAGTCCGGCAGCGGCGACGGTGGCGATGGTGAGCTTGTTCATCTCGGTTCCTCTTCTCGGTGATCTTCTCGCTGATCTTGGTCTTCTGAGGCGTGTAACCCGCAGGTCAGAGTGGAAATTTCCGGTGGCAGCAATTGAGCGGCCGGTGGCAGGAACCGATCGCCGAACCCGCCGAAACGGCATTCCGGCAGCAGAAGTGCGAGAAGAGGCCTGCCGGAATGCAAGTTCGGCGAGACCGGGCGGTGCGGCCGAACCCGTAAGCTGCCCGGGTGGCCGAGCCCCCGCTGTCTCCCCGGCTGAGCCTGACGACTCAGATCTGGCGGTTCATCGTCACCGGCGGGCTGGCCGCCATCGTGGACTTCGGCCTGTACGTGGCGTTCCTGGCCGCCGGCCTGCACGTCAACGTCGCCAAGACGCTGAGCTTCATCGCCGGCACCACCACCGCCTACCTGATCAACCGCCGGTGGACCTTCCAGGCCCCGCCGAGCACCGCACGGTTCATCGCGGTGGCGGTCCTCTACGCCCTCACCTACGCCGTGCAGGTCGGCATCAACTACGTCTTCTACATGGAGTTCGAGAATCAGCCCTGGCGGGTGCCGGTGGCGTTCGTCATCGCCCAGGGCACGGCCACCGTGATCAACTTCGTCGTCCAGCGCGCGGTGATATTCCGGCTGCGCTGAGGCCCGCACCCCAGGCGGTACCCTCTGTGACGATGTCGAGCACCGAGTTTCCGACCATCACCCGCCGGCTGACCGGGTGGGGCCGCACCGCGCCGTCGACGGCGCAGGTGCTGACGACCCCTGACCCCGAGCTGGTCGCCAAGGCGGTCGCCCGGGCCGGTGCGGACGGCGGCCGGGGCGTGCTGGCGCGCGGGCTCGGCCGCTCCTACGGCGACAACGCCCAGAACGGGGGCGGGCTGGTCATCGACATGAGCGCGGTGAACCGGATCCACTCGATCGATGCCGACCAGGCGCTCGTCGATGTGGACGCCGGGGTGAACCTCGACCAGCTGATGCGCGCCGCGCTGCCGTTGGGTCTGTGGGTTCCGGTGCTGCCCGGTACCCGGCAGGTCACCGTCGGCGGCGCCATCGCCTGCGACATCCACGGCAAAAACCACCACAGTGCGGGCAGTTTCGGCAACCATGTGCGTTCGCTGGACCTGCTCACCGCCGACGGCCAGGTGCGCACCCTCACCCCCGCCGGTGGTTCCGACGAGGACACGGCGCTGTTCTGGGCCACCGTCGGCGGCAACGGCCTGACCGGCATCATCCTGCGGGCCGTCATCGCGATGACACCGACGGAGACGGCGTACTTCGTCGCCGACGGCGACGTCACCGCCGGACTCGACGAGACCATCGCGTTCCACAGCGACGGCACCGAGGCCAACTACACCTATTCCAGCGCGTGGTTCGACGCGATGAGCCCGCCGCCGCATCTGGGCCGGGCGGTGATCTCCCGCGGCTCACTGGCACGCGTGGACCAGCTCCCCCGCAAGCTGCAGAAGGATCCGCTGAAATTCGACGCGCCGCAGTACTTCACCGCGCCGGACGTCTTTCCCAGCGGGCTGGGCAACAAGCCGATCTTCGGTGCGATGACCGCACTGTGGTACCGGATGGGCAAGACCTACCGGGGCAAGGTCCAGAATCTGACGCAGTTCTACCATCCGCTGGACATGGTCGGAGACTGGAACCGGGCCTACGGCTCAGCCGGTTTCACCCAGTACCAGTTCGTCGTCCCCACCGAGGTGGTCGACGAGTTCAAGCGCATCATGGTCGACATCCAGGGTTCCGGCCACTACTCCTTCCTCAACGTGTTCAAGCTCTTCGGCCCCGGAAACCAAGCGCCGCTGAGTTTCCCGATCCCCGGCTGGAACGTCTGCGTGGACTTCCAGATCAAACCGGGGTTGGGCGAGTTCCTCGACAGCCTCGACAAGCGGGTCCTCGAGTTCGGCGGCCGGCTCTACACCGCCAAGGACGCCCGCACCACCGCCGCCACATTCCACGCCATGTACCCGCGGATCGACGAATGGATCGCGGTGCGCCGCAAGGTCGATCCCACCGGACTGTTCGCCTCCGACATGGCCCGACGACTGGAGCTCCTCTAGATGGTCTTTGACGCCACTGGTAATCCGCAGACCATCCTGCTGCTCGGCGGCACCTCGGAGATCGGCCTGGCCATCTGCGAGCGCTACCTGCGCAGCGCACCGGCCCGGGTGGTGCTGGCGTGCATGCCCGGCGACCCGCTGGCCGACACGGCCAAGGCCCAACTCACCGGCGCCGGCGCCCGCGCGGTCGACGTGATCGACTTCGACGCCGTCGACACCGAAAGCCACCCCCGGGTCATCGACGAGGCGTTCGGAGGCGGCGGCAGCCCCAGAGACATAGACGTGGCGATCGTGGCGTTCGGGCTGCTCGGTGACGCCGAGGAACTGTGGCAGAACCAGCGCAAGGCGGTGCAGATCGCCGACATCAACTACACCGCAGCGGTTTCGGTGGGGGTGCTGCTCGGCGACAAGATGCGGGCGCAGGGCTTCGGCCAGATCATCGCGATGAGCTCGGCGGCCGGCGAACGGGTCCGGCGGTCCAACTTCGTCTACGGCTCCACCAAGGCCGGGCTGGACGGCTTCTACCTCGGCCTCGGTGAGGCGCTGCGCGAGTTCGGGGTCCGGGTGCTCGTCATCCGCCCCGGGCAGGTGCGCACCCGGATGAGCGCCCACGTCAAGGAAGCTCCGCTGACCGTCGACAAGGAGTACGTCGCCGAGCTGGCGGTCACCGCGTCGGCCAAGGGCAAGGACCTGGTCTGGGCGCCCGGCGCGTTCCGCTACGTGATGATGGTGCTGCGCCACATCCCCCGCCCGATCTTTCGCAAGCTGCCCATCTGATGCGCAGCGCTCTGGCCGTCCCGCTCACGGTGGCTGGCCAGATGCTCGCTGCGGCCGCCACCGCCGCGGTGGTCACAGCGGTCAGTCTGGCCGCCATCGCCAGGGTCGAATGGCCCGCCTACAACTCGTCCAACCAGCTGCACGCGTTGACCACCGTCGGTCAGGTGGCCTGCCTGGCCGGGCTGCTGGCCGCCGGCTGGCTCTGGCGCCGGGGCCGGCGCGCCCTGGCCCGCCTCGGGTCGGTGCTGTTCCTGGCCGCGTTCTCGGTGGTGACGCTGGCGATGCCGCTCGGCGCCACCCGGCTGTATCTGTTCGGCATCTCCGTCGACCAGCAGTTCCGCACCGAGTACCTGACCAGGCTGACCGACAGCGCCGCACTGCACGACATGACCTACATCGGGTTGCCGCCGTTCTACCCGCCGGGCTGGTTCTGGCTGGGCGGGCGGCTGGCCGACGTCACCGGAACCCCGGCATGGGAGATGTTCAAACCCTGGTCGATCATCTCGATCACGATCGCCATCGTGGCGGCCCTGGTGCTGTGGGCCAACATGGTTCGATTCGAGTACGCGCTGGTGGTGTCCACCGCGACCGCGGCCGCCGCGCTGGCCTATTCGCCGGCCGAACCGTACGCGGCCATCATCGCGGTGCTGCTGCCCCCGGTGTTCGTGCTGGCCTGGTCGGGGCTGCGGGCCCGCGGCCGTACCGGTGAGCCGGGAAGTCCGCACCGTGGTTGGGGCGCGGTGATCGGCGTCGGGATCTTCCTCGGTGTGGCGGCGCTGTTCTACACGCTGTTGTTCGGGTTCGCCGCATTCACGCTGACGATCATGGCGGTGACGGCCGCAGTCAGCAGAAGGCACTGGGATCCGCTGCTGCGGCTGCTGGTGATCGGGCTGATCTCCGGGGCCATCGCGCTGATCGGCTGGGCGCCCTACCTGATCGCCGCTGCCGGCGGTGCGCCCACCGACACCGGTACCGCGCGGCACTACCTGCCCACCGACGGCGCGGTGCTGTCGTTCCCGATGCTGCAGTTCACCCTGCTCGGCGCGCTGTGCATGCTCGGCACGCTGTGGCTGGTGTTCAACGCGCGCACCTCCACGCGCGCGGGTGCCCTGGCCGTCGCGGTGCTCGCCGTGTACGCCTGGTCACTGCTGTCGATGCTGTACACGCTTGCGGGCAGCACGCTGCTGTCGTTCCGGCTACAGCCCACCTTGACGATCCTGCTGGCCGCAGCCGGCGCATTCGGCTTCCTCGAGACCGCCCGCGCGCTGGCGGCCAGGGTCAGCGCACCCAACGCCCACCGCGTCGTCGCGGCGGCCACCGCGGTGGGCGCCCTCGGCGCGGTGACCTTCAGCCAGGACATTCCCGACGTGCTGCGCTCCGACATCGCGGTGGCCTACACCGACACCGACGGCTACGGCGAGCGCGCAGATCGCCGGCCGCCGGGGGCCGAGCAGTACTACCGCGAGATCGACGAACGGATCCTGGAGGTCACCGGGCGCCCCCGCGACGAGACGGTGGTCATGACCGCCGACTACAGCTTCCTGTCCTACTACCCGTACTACGGGTTCCAGGGCCTGACGTCGCATTACGCCAATCCGCTGGCCCAGTTCGACGCCCGTGCCGCCGCGATCGAGAACTGGGCGTTGCTGTCCGACCCCGACGCGTTCATCGAGGCACTCGACGCCATGCCGTGGCAGCCGCCGTCGGTGTTCCTGATGCGCCGCGGCGCCAACGACACCTACACCCTGCGGCTGGCCGCCGACGTGTACCCGAATCAGCCCAACGTGCGCCGCTACCACGTCGCACTCGACGATGCGCTGTTCGACGACCCCCGCTTCGCCGTGTCGACCATCGGGCCGTTCGTCCTGGCCATTCGCAAGCCAATTACCATCTAGCCCCGTGGTCGAAGCGCCGGCGTCGGAGAGAACTCCGGGACGCAACCACCGCACCGCGCGGCTGATCGCGATCGTCGCCGGACTGCTCGGGACCCTGCTGGCGGTCGCGACCCCGCTGCTGCCGGTCGACCAGACCACCGCCGAGCTGAACTGGCCACAGAACGACACCCTGTCCAGCGTCGACGCACCGCTGATCGGCTACGTCGCCACCGACCTCGAGATCACCGTGCCGTGCAGCGCTGCCGCCGGCCTCGACGGTCCCGGCCGCAGCGTGCTGCTGTCCACCGTGCCCAAACAGGCCCCCAAGGCCGTCGACCGCGGCCTGCTCATCGAACAGGTCAACAACGACCTGCTGGTCATCGTGCGCAACACACCCGTAGTGGTCGCCCCGCTGGACCAGGTGCTCAGCCCGGACTGCCAGGAACTCCGCTTCACCGCGCACGCCGACCGGGTGTCCGGCGAGTTCGTCGGACTCACCCAGGGGCCCGACGACCCGGACCCGGGCGAACCGCTGCGCGGCGAACGCAGCGGCTACGACTTCCGCCCCCAGATCGTCGGCGTCTTCACCGACCTGTCCGGCCCGGCCCCACCGGGTCTGCAGTTCTCAGCCACCGTGGACTCCCGGTACAACACCTCGCCGACGCTGGTCAAACTGCTCGCGATGATCGTGGGCGTCGCCATGACCGCCGTGTCGCTGGGCGCGCTGCATGTACTCGACACCGCCGACGGCATGCGGCACCGGCGGTTCCTGCCGCCCCGATGGTGGTCGATGAAACCGCTGGACGGCCTGGTCACCGCGGTGCTGGTGTGGTGGCACTTCGTCGGCGCCAACACCGCCGACGACGGCTACATCCTGACCATGGCGCGGGTGTCGGAGAACGCCGGCTACATGGCCAACTACTACCGCTGGTTCGGCACCCCGGAGGCGCCGTTCGGCTGGTACTACGACCTGCTGGCGCTGTGGAGCAACGTCAGCACGGCCAGCGTGTGGATGCGACTGCCCACGCTGCTGATGGCGCTGGCCTGCTGGTGGGTGATCAGCCGGGAGGTCATCCCCCGGCTCGGCTCGGCGGTCAAACACAGCCGGGCCGCGGCGTGGACGGCCGCCGGAATGTTCCTCGCGTTCTGGCTGCCGTTGAACAACGGGTTGCGCCCGGAGCCCATCATCGCGCTGGGCATCCTGCTCACCTGGTGCTCGGTGGAGCGCGGCGTGGCCACCAGCAGGCTGCTGCCGGTGGCGGTGGCGATCATCATCGGTGCGCTCACCCTGTTCTCCGGCCCGACCGGCATCGCCGCGATCGGCGCCCTGCTGGTCGCCATCGGTCCACTGAAAACCATTGTCGCGGCCCATACTTCACGGTTCGGCTACCTGGCTTTGCTGGCGCCGATCGCCGCCGCCGGCACCGTCGCCATCTTCCTGATCTTCCGCGACCAGACGCTGGCCGCCGAACTGCAGGCCAGCAGCTTCAAATCATCGGTGGGCCCCAGTTTGGCCTGGTTCGACGAACACATCCGCTACTCCCGGCTGTTCACCACCAGCCCGGACGGCTCGGTGGCGCGCCGCTTCGCGGTACTCACGCTGCTGCTCGCCCTGGCCGTCGCGGTGGCGATGTCGTTGCGCAAAGGCCGGATTCCGGGAACGGCGGCCGGTCCGAGCCGGCGCATCATCGGCATCACGATCATCTCGTTCCTGGCGTTGATGTTCACCCCGACCAAGTGGACCCACCACTTCGGGGTGTTCGCCGGGCTGGCGGGCTCGCTGGGGGCGCTGGCCGCGGTGGCGGTGGGTGCGGCGGCGATGCGGTCGCAGCGCAACCGGGCGGTGTTCGCCGGCGCCGTGCTGTTCGTCACCGCCCTGTCGTTCGCCACGGTCAACGGCTGGTGGTACGTGTCCAACTTCGGGGTGCCGTGGTCCAACGACTTCCCGCAGTGGCGGCTGGGCTTCATGACCGTGCTGCTCGGATGCTCGGCGCTGGCGCTGCTGGCCGCCGCCTGGTTCCACTTCTCCGATCGCGACCCCGCGCCACCGGATGACCGCGGCGGCCGCTGGCGCCGCATCGCGCAGCCCCCCTTGGCCGTTGCGGCGTGGGCGCTGGTCACCTTCGAGGTGGTGTCGTTGACGCTGGGGATGATCAACCAGTACCCGGCTTGGAGCGTGGGGCGGTCCAACCTGGGCGCGCTGGCCGGAAACACCTGCGGGATGGCCGAGGACGTGCTCGTCGAGCAGGACCCCAACGCCGGGCTGCTCACCCCGCTCGACGTTCCGATCGCCGACGGACTGGACGCGGTCACCTCGGAGGGCTTCAGCCCCAACGGTGTTCCGTCGGATGTGTCGGCCGACCCGGTGATGGAGGAGCCCGGGTCGGACAACTTCGCCGACACCGACAGCGGTGTGGTCACCGGCAGTGAGGCCGGCACCGAAGGCGGCACCACCGCCGCCGCGGGGATCAACGGTTCGCGCGCCCGGCTGCCGTTCGGCCTGGACCCCGCCCGCACCCCGGTGCTGGGCAGCTGGCGGTCCGGGACGCAGCAGCCGGCGTTCCTGCGCTCGGCGTGGTACCCGCTGCCGCCCCGCGACGACGCCGGTCCGCTGCTGGTCGTCGCGGCGGCGGGCCGGTTCGATCGCGACGAGGTGAAGGTGCAGTGGGCCGGGCCCGACGGTGAACCCGCCGGCGAGATCGAGTTCGGCGACGTCGGGGCCGCACCGGCGTGGCGCAACCTGCGGGCGCCGCTGTCGTCGATTCCCGCCGAAGCCACCCGCATCCGCCTGGTGGCCTCCGACGACGACCTCGACCCCCAGCACTGGGTCGCGCTGACGCCGCCGCGCATCCCCGAGCTGCGGACCCTGCAGGACGTGGTCGGCTCCACCGACCCGGTGCTGCTGGACTGGTTGGTGGGGCTGGCGTTCCCGTGCCAGCGCCCGTTCGACCACCGCTACGGCGTGGTCGAGGTCCCGCGCTGGCGCATCCTGCCCGACCGGTTCGGCGCCGAGGCCAACTCGCCGGTGATGGACAACCTGGGCGGCGGGCCGCTGGGCATCACCGAGCTGCTGCTGCGTGCCACCACCGTGCCGACCTACCTCAAGGACGACTGGTACCGCGACTGGGGGGCGTTGCAGCGCCTGATCCCCTACTACCCCGACGCCGAACCGGCCCGGCTCGACCTGGGTACGACGACGCGAAGCGGCCTGTGGAGCCCGGCGCCGCTGCGTCATTAAGTTCTTCGCATACCATCGAGCCTCGTGTCCGCACCGCCTGCTCGTCTCGTCGCGCTCGTCGCAGGCCTGGCCGGGCTGGTGTTGTGCGCACTGACTCCGCTGCTGCCGGTCAACCAGAGCACAGCGACCATCCTGTGGCCCCAGGGCAGTAGCGCCGGGGACACCGTCGGCGACATCACCGCGCCGCTGATCTCCGGGGCACCGCGCTCGCTGGACGCATCGATCCCGTGCCAAGCGGTGGCCACGCTGCCGCCCGAGGGCGGGCTGGTGTTCGCGACGAACCCGCCCGGCGGGATCGACGCCAGCCGCAACGGGCTGTTCGTGCGCGCCTACCCGGACAGCGTCGTGGTCGCGTTCCGCGACACGGTGGCCGCCGTGGCGCCCCGCGCCGATGTCGACGCCGGAGCCTGCGACACGCTGCACCTGTGGGCCAACGTCGGTGAGGTCGGCGCCGACTTCGTCGGCATCCCCGGCGCGCTGGGAACCCTGTCCGCGGACAAGCGTCCCCAGGTCACCGGCGTGTTCACCGAACTGGAGGTCCCCGTCGGGACCCCCGGCCTGTCCGCGACGATCGACGTCGACACCCGCTTCATCACCTCCCCCACGACACTGAAACTGGCCGTGATGGTGCTCGGTGTGGCCTGCGTGATCGCCTCGATCCTCGCGCTGGCCATGCTGGACCGGGCCTCGGGCAGGACACTGCCGGGCCCGGGCGGGCGTCGCTTCCGCGCCGGGTGGTCGACGTGGCTGACCGACGCGACGGTGATCGGCGCGCTGTTGCTGTGGCACCTGGTCGGGCCGCAGACCTCCGACGACGGCTACAACACCACGATCGCCCGGGTCTCCGGCGAGGCCGGCTACACCCTGAACTACTACCGCTACTTCGGTGCGTCGGAGGCGCCGTTCGACTGGTACCAGAGCCTGCTGGGGCAGCTCGCCTCGATCAGCACCGCCAGCGTGTGGCTCCGGGTGCCCGCCACCCTGGCCGCGATCGCCACCTGGCTGATCGTCAGCCGCTGTGTGCTGCCCAGCATCGGGCGCCGGGTGGCCACCAACCGGGTCGCGGTGTGGACCGCCGCCGCGGTGTTCCTGGCGGCCTGGTTGCCGTTCAACAACGGTCTGCGTCCCGAACCACTGATCGCGTTCGGGGTGATCGCGGTGTGGATGCTCGTCGAATGGAGCCTGGGGACCCGCCGGCTGTGGCCCGCGGCGCTGGCCGTGGTGGTCGCGATGTTCTCGGTGACGCTGGCCCCGCAGGGCCTGATCGCGCTGGCGCCGCTGCTGGTCGGGGCCCGCGCCATCTGGCGCATCATCGCCGCCCGCCGGCCCACCGACGGACTGGCCGCCCAGTTGGCGCCGCTGGCGGCCGCAGCCTCGGTGGTGTTCGTCATCGTGTTCTCCGACCAGACACTGGCCACCGTCGCCGAGTCGGCCCGCATCAAATACACCGTCGGCCCGACGATCCCCTGGTATCAGGAATTCCTGCGCTACTACTTCCTGCTCGTCGAAGACAGCGTGGACGCCTCGCTGGCCCGCCGCTTCTCGGTGCTCATCCTGCTGCTCTGCGTGTTCGGACTGCTGGTGGTGCTGCTGCGCCGCGGCACCGTGCCCGGCGCGGTCAACGGGCCGATCTGGCGGCTCGTCGGCGCGACGGCGGTCGGGCTGCTGCTGTTGACCGTGACGCCGACGAAGTGGACCGCGCAGTTCGGCGCGTTCGCCGGGCTGGCCGGGGCCCTGGGGGCGGTCACCGCGTTCGCGTTCGCGCGGGTCGGGCTGCACAGCCGACGCAACCTGGCGCTGTACGTCACCGCGCTGGCGTTCGTGCTGGCCTGGTCGACGTCGGGGATCAACGGCTGGTTCTACACCGGCAACTACGGCGTTCCCTGGTTCGACAAGCAGCCGGTGATCCTCGGCTATCCGGTGACGACGATCTTCCTGGTGCTCGCGATCGCCGGTGGCCTGCTGACCGCGTGGCTGCACTTCCGGATGGACTACGCCGGGCACACCGAGGTCGCCGACACCGGCCGCAACCGTGCACTGGCTTCCACCCCGCTGCTCGCGGTCGCCACCATCATGGTGGTGCTCGAACTGGCCTCGATGGTCAAGGCGACCGCCGGGCGCTACCCGGTCTACACCAACGGTGCGGCCAATCTGGCCGCGCTGACCGGGCAGACCTGCGCGATGGCCGACGACGTGCTCGTCGAGGCCGACACGAACGCCGGCATGCTGACGCCGGTGCCCGGCCAGACCTACGGCGAATACGGGCCGCTGGGCGGCGAGGATCCGGTCGGGTTCACCCCCAACGGCGTCGGCGACACCCTCGAGCCCGGTGAACCGATCGCCGGCAACCCGGGTTTGGCGAACTCCGACGGCCCGATCGACAAGCCCAACATCGGCATCGGCTACGCGGCCGGGACCGGAGGCGGCTACGGCCCCGAGGGGGTCAACGGTTCGCGGGTGTTCCTGCCGTTCGGGCTCGATCCCGACACCACCCCGGTGATGGGCAGCTACGACGAGAACACCCTAGCCGCCAAGGCCACCTCCGCGTGGTACCAGCTGCCGTTCCCCGCCGGGGAGCACCCCGCCGACCGGCCGATCGTCGCCGTCGCCGCAGCGGGCGCCATCTGGTACTACAACGAGGACGGTTCGTTCAACTACGGGCAGTCGCTGAAACTGCAGTGGGGCGTGCACCGGCCCGACGGGTCCTACCAGGCACTGGGCGAGGTCGACCCGATCGACATCTTCACCCAGAAGGCCTGGCGCAACCTGCGCTTCCCGCTGGCCACCGCACCGCCGGAGGCCAACGTCGCCCGCATCGTGGCCGACGACCCCAACCTGTCCGAGGACCAGTGGTTCGGGTTCACCCCGCCCCGGGTGCCGGTGCTGCAGACCGCCGAGGAGTTCCTCGGGTCCGACACCCCGGTGCTGATGGACATCGCCACCGCGGCCAACTTCCCGTGCCAGCGCCCGTTCGGGGTGCACCTCGGGGTGGCCGAGGTGCCCGAGTACCGGATCCTGCCCAACTTCAAGCAGATGGTGATCTCGTCGAACCAGTGGCAGTCCGCTGACGACGGCGGCCCGCTGCTGTTCATCCAGGCGCTGCTGCCGCGGACGTCGGCGATCCCGACGTACCTGCGGGGCGACTGGTACCGGGACTGGGGTTCGATCGAACGCTACGACCGTGCGGTGCCCGCGGCGCAGGCGCCGGACGCCGTCATCGAGGAGGGATCGACACGCGTGTTCGGGTGGAGCCGCGGCGGACCGGTAAGGGCGCTGCCGTGAGTGAGCATGCGAAGGACGTGAAGGTGGCCCGGTGGGTCGCCACCATCGCCGGCCTGCTCGGCTTCGTGATGGCGGTGGCCACCCCGCTGCTGCCCATCACCCAGACCACCGCGACGCTGAACTGGCCGCAACAGGGCCAGCTGGGCAACGTCACCGCGCCGCTGATCTCGCTGGCGCCGGTGGGCCTGAACGCGACCGTGCCGTGCGAGGTCATCGCCTCGATGCCCGCCGACGGCGGGCTGGTGCTCGGTACCGCACCGGAGCAGGGCCGCGACGCGGCGCTGAACGCGATGCTGGTCACCGTCAACGAGTCCCGGGTGGACGTGATCGTCCGCAACGTGGTGGTGGCCAGCGTCGACCGCGACCGGATGGCCGGGTGTTCAGACCTGGTCATCACCTCGTCGCTGGACGGCACCTACGCCGAGTTCGTCGGGCTGACCCAGGATTCCGGCCCGGACGCCGGTCAACCGCAACGGACCGGCTTCGACGACCCGAACCTGCGGCCGGTCATCGTGGGTGTGTTCACCGACCTGACCGGCCCGGCCCCGCCCGGCCTGTCGTTCTCGGCGACCATCGACACCCGGTTCACCTCGCAGCCGACCGCGCTGAAACTCACCGCGATCCTGCTGGCGATCGCCGCCACGGTGATCGCGGTGCTGGCGCTGTGGCGCCTCGACCGGCTCGACGGGCGCCGCATGCACCGGCTGATCCCGATGCGCTGGCGCACCGCCAGCCCGGTCGACGGTGTCGTCGTCGGCGGGTTCCTGCTCTGGTACGTCATCGGCGCCAACTCCTCCGACGACGGCTACATCCTGGCCATGGCCCGGGTGGCCGACCACGCCGGCTACATGTCGAACTACTTCCGCTGGTTCGGCAGCCCGGAGGACCCGTTCGGCTGGTACTACAACCTGCTGGCGCTGATGACCCACGTCAGCGACGCCAGTATCTGGATCCGGCTACCCGACCTGGTGTGCTCGCTGGTGTGCTGGCTGCTGCTCTCCCGCGAGGTACTGCCCCGCCTGGGTCCCGCGGTGCTGAGCAGCCGCGCGGCGATGTGGTCGGCGGGCCTGGTGCTGCTCGCGGCGTGGATGCCGTTCAACAACGGGTTGCGCCCGGAGGGCCAGATCGCCACCGGGGCGCTGATCACCTACGTGCTGATCGAACGGGCCATCACCTCGGGGCGGCTGACCCCGGCCGCGCTGGCCATCACCACCGCGGCGTTCACCCTGGGCATCCAGCCCACCGGTCTGATCGCGGTGGCCGCGCTGGTGGCCGGCGGCCGGCCCATTCTGCGCATCCTGATGCGCAGGCGCCAGGTGGTCGGCACCTGGCCGCTGGTGGCGCCGCTGCTGGCCGCGGGCACCGTGGTGCTGGCGGTGGTGTTCGCCGACCAGACCCTGGCCACCGTGCTCGAGGCCACCCGGGTACGCACCGCCATCGGCCCCAACCAGGAGTGGTGGACCGAGGTCCTGCGGTACTACTACCTGATCCTGCCCACCACCGACGCGGCCATCTCGCGCCGGGTGGCCTTCCTGTTCACCGCGATGGCGCTGTTCGTGTCGCTGTTCATCATGCTGCGGCGCAAACGGGTTCCCGGCGTCGCCCGCGGCCCGGCGTGGCGGCTGATGGGCGTCATCTTCGCCACCATCTTCTTCCTGATGTTCACCCCCACGAAGTGGATCCACCACTTCGGCCTGTTCGCCGCCGTCGGCGCGGCGATGGCGGCGCTGGCCACGGTGCTGGTCTCGCCGACGGTGCTGCGTTCGGCGCGCAACCGGATGGCCTTCCTGGCCGTGGTGCTGTTCGTGCTGGCGATGTGCTTCGCCTCCACGAACGGCTGGTGGTACGTGTCGAACTTCGGGGTGCCGTTCAACAGCTCGATGCCACAGCTGGGCGGGGTGAGCGTCAGCTCGGTGTTCTTCGCCCTGTTCGTCCTCGCCGCGCTGTGGGCGCTGTGGCTGCACCTGTCCGGCCGTCAGGGTTCCCGTGTCGTCGACCGGCTCACGGCCGCACCGATTCCGTTCGCCGCCGGGCTCATGGTGGTGTTCTTCGTCGCCTCGATGGTCGTCGGCGTGGTCCGCCAGTACCCGACCTACTCCAACGGGTGGGCCAACATCCGCGCCTTCGCCGGTGGCTGCGGCCTGGCCGACGACGTGCTCGTCGAACCGGACTCCAACGACGGCTTCCTCACCCCGCTGCCCTCCGGTTCCGGACAGGCCTGGGGGCCACTGGGCCCGCTCGGCGGCACCGACCCGACCGCGTTCTCCCCCAACGGTGTTCCCAACCGGATCATCGCCGAGGCGATCCGGCTGAACAATCCGCAACCGGGCACCGACTACGACTGGAACCGCCCCGTCCGGCTGTCGAACCCCGGTGTGAACGGCTCGACCGTACCGCTGCCCTACGGGCTGGACCCGGCACTGGTTCCGGTCGCCGGCACCTACTCCGAAGGGGCGCAACAGGAAAGCCGGCTCACCTCGGCGTGGTACGAGCTGCCGCCGGCCGCGGACGCCCACCCGCTGGTCGTGATCACCGCGGCCGGCACCATCGCCGGCACCAGCGTCGCCGAGGGCACCGTGCCCGGCCAGACCGTCGAACTCGAGTACGCCCGCCGCGGACCTGACGGCGCACTGGTGGCCGCGGGCCGGGTCAGCCCCTACGACATCGGCCCGGCACCGTCCTGGCGCAACCTGCGCTATCCCCGCGCCGAGATCCCCACCGAGGCGGTGGCGGTCCGGGTCGTCGCCGAGGACCTGTCCCTGAGCCGGGGGGACTGGGTCGCCCTCACCCCGCCGCGGGTGCCCGAGCTGCGTTCGGTGCAGGAGTACGTCGGCTCCGAACAGCCGGTCCTGATGGACTGGGCGGTCGGGCTGGCGTTCCCGTGCCAGCAGCCGATGCTGCACGCCAACGGCGTCACCCAGATCCCGAAGTTCCGCATCTCGCCGGACTACTACGCCAAGCTGCAGAGCACCGACACCTGGCAGGACGGCCTCAACGGCGGTTTGCTCGGCATCACCGACCTGCTGCTGCGCGCCTCGGTGATGCCGACCTACCTGTCGCGGGACTGGGGACAGGACTGGGGTTCGCTGCGCCGCTTCGAGACCGTCGTCGACGCCGAACCGGCCGACATCGAACTCGGCACCGCCACCCACACCGGGCTGTACTCTCCGGGGCCGATCCGGATCCGGCCGTGACCGATCGGACCACGCTGGGCCGGGCCACGGTGACGCGGGTCCTCGAAACCCGGTTCCAGGTGCGCACCTCGTTGTTCGCCGAAACCCCGGCGCAGGCCTGGACCGAGCATGCCGACCTGCTCGACCCGCTGTTCGTCGACTACCGCGCCGACGAATGGAAGATCGCGATCCAGACCTGGGTCGTCGAGGTCGACGGGCTGACCGTGCTGGTCGACACCGGGGTCGGCAACGGCAGGCAGCGCCCGCACATGCCGCCGCTCGATCACCTCGACACCGGGTTCGTGGCCGCACTGGCCGACGCCGGTGTCGAACCCGGCGACGTCGACGTCGTCGTCAACACCCACCTGCACACCGACCACGTCGGCTGGAACACCCAGCTGGTGCACGGATCCTGGGTGCCGACGTTCCCGAACGCCCGCTACCTGATGGCCGAGGCCGACTACCGGTATTTCAGCCCCGACGGGGCCGGCGGCGGCGGCGGGATGCAGTTCGTGTTCGCCGACAGCGTGGCCCCGGTGCAGGCCCAGATCGAGCTGTTCTCCGGTGACCACCGGCTCAGCGACTCGCTGTGGCTGCGCCCGGCTCCGGGGCACACCCCGGGTTCGTCGGTGCTGTGGCTCGACGCCGGGGCGCCGGCGGTGTTCGTCGGGGACCTCACCCACTCGCCGATCCAGATCCCGCGGCCCGACGATCCGTGCGCGTTCGACGTCGACCCGGCCGCCGCGGCACGCGCCCGCAGGCGGATCTTCACCGAAGCCGCCCGGTCGCGGGCCGCGGTGATCCCGGCGCACTACCCCGGATGCGGCGGCGCCACCCTGGTGGCCCGCGGCGACGCGTTCGCCGCCGACGTCTGGCTGGATCTGCCGCAGCTGTGAGAAACGCTCAGCCGCCCCGGTTGTCGTTGGCGCTCGGGTCGGTGTTCTCGGCCAGGATGTCGTTGCGGCAGTCGACTTCGCTGCGGCCGGTCTGTTCCATACACACCAGCACCGGGGTGTCGGTGTCCGGCGCCGCCCCGGCGGCGGCCGCCTCCGAGGGATGCGTGATCTCGCCGGGGTACAGCGACCACAGCGGCACCCCGGTCGACGACATCCGGGCGCAGTAGGCCGGATCCCCCTGCTCGGTCACCCCTGCCGCGCCCAGCGTCGCGCAGTCCGCCCCGACGACGACCACCGGCAGGGTCACCTGGCCGGTGGCACCTCCGGTGCCCGGCTGATCGGCCTGTGCCCGGCGCTCGTGGCGCTCGTAGAGCACCAGCGACACCACCGAGGCCACCGCGATCAGGGACAGCACCAGCGCGGTCAGCACCAGGATCCGGGTCCGCGACCGCGACTCCGGCGGCTTCTTGACGTGCCGCCCGCCGGTCGCGGCCACCGGCGCCAGCATCGTCGCCTCCGCATCCGGGGCCTCCGGCCCGGCACCGACGTCCGGCTGGGCGCGGGCGCCCAGCGCCCGGGCGAAGTCCGCGCAGCTGTCGAAACGCTGGGACGGCGACTTGGCCAGCGCCCTGCGGAACGCCGCGCTCAGCCCGGACAACTCGGGACGGTGCGCCTCGATCGCCGGCGGCTGCGCCGTCAGGTGCTGGCTGATCACGATGGCCGGGTTGGAGTGCTGGAACGGAGGAGCACCGGTGAGCAGCTGGAACGCGGTGGCGGCCAGCGCGTATTCGTCGGCCCGGCCGTCGATGTGGTCGTCGGCGGTGAGCTGTTCGGGCGCCGAGTAGGCCACCGTGCCCACCGTCATGTTGGTGGCGGTCAGTGAACTGGACTCGCCGACCCGGCGGGCGATCCCGAAGTCGGCCAGCATGATTCGCTCGTGGCTGGTCTCCGGATCGGCGATCAGGATGTTCGCGGGCTTGACGTCGCGGTGCAGCAGGCCACGCTCGTGGGCGTAGTCCAGCGCGCCCCCGACCGCGGCCACGATGCGCAGCACCAGGTCCGGGGGCATCCCGTCCGGGTACCGCTGCGTCAGCAGCGCGGCCGCGTCGGTGCCCTCGACGTGATCCATCGAGATCCACAACCGGCCGTCGAACTCGCCCCGGTCGTGCACCGCGACGATGTGGGGATGCCACAGCGTGGCGGCGATGTCGGCTTCGCGGTTGAACCGCTGCCGGTACTCGTCGTCGGCGCACACGCTCGCCGAGAGCACCTTGAGGGCGTCGTAACGCGGCAGCCGCGGATGCTTGGCGAGGTAGACCTCACCCATCCCGCCGACGCCCAGCAACCGGGCAACCGTGTAACCCGCGATCACCTCGCCGTTGGTCAGCGGCATGGGCGAATCCTACAAGTGGGCAGGCTCATGGGTGCGCGTAGACCACCCGGCTGCCGAGCGCGATGTCCTGCAACGACCTTCGCTGCGAATCCACGGCAACCCACAGCAGGCCGATCGGGAAGAACACGTAGGCCACGGCCCGCGCCACCGCGATCACCGGCCGCATCCGCCCGCCGCGACGTCCGATGACCTGCAGCCCCATCACCACCGCGCCGACGGTGCAGCCCGACACCGCCCAGCAGCCGGCCAGGTAGACGATCGCGACGCCGAACGCCACCGCGGTGGAGAAGACCTTGTCGAGCGCCGGAAACCGGAACGCGCCCGGGTTCAGCGCGATGCTGGCCAACAGCAGACCCAGATAGAGGAAACCCAGCAGCACGGACACGACGGTCAGGTCGATCACCGCGGCCGTGCCGCGGCTGACGATGCCCGCGCTGCGGTGCTCGACGCTATCGCTGCCGGCCACGGAGACCCTGCCGGCGGCCCAACATCCGATCGACGAAGCCGGCCACCGCGTCGTCGGCGCGCTCCCCCTGCGACCGCACGTCGGTCATCACCTCGGCGGTCACCGAGGTGGTGGACTGGCGGATGATGGCGGGCAGGTCGACGCCGTCGATCACCTGATCGGCCAGACCGATGAGGTCGAGACGCGCGATGACCGCCTCGATGGCCTCGGCCTCGACCTTGTCCCGGATGATCGCGGTGAGATCAAGTTCGTCGATCACAGCTGCCACGATCAGCGACAGTACGGCGTGCGCCTCGACTCTGCCGCGGGTGAACCATCCCCCGACCAGCGGCAACCCCTCACAGCTGCGGTAGGCCTCCAACAACACCGACCTCGGGAGGTCCCGGACGGGTTCAGCCCGGGGCGCGGGGTCGGCCCCTGAATCTGTCCCAGAAGTCACCGCGGGCCCCTAGTGCGGCGTGCCCAGGTACGGGAAGTCCAGCAGCAGGTCGTCGTGCGGGGTCAGCCCCGACGGCGGGCACTGCCCCTTGGTCAGGAACGCCAGGCGGTAGTCGATCACGTCGTCGGTCAGGGTGCGCCCGTTCGGATAGCGCGCCGGCTGGGAAGGGTTGTACACCAGCATGTCGGGCAGGGTGCCCTCGGTGTTGATGGCCTCGATCGCCTCGTCGCGGGTGTACCCGCCGGTCCGGCCCATCAACTCGATGAGCGGGCCGATCCAGCGGTCCCGGTCGCGGTTGGGTTCCCCGGTCGAGAACGAGTGCGGCGCGGTGCCGGTGCTGAACAGGTTGCTGATCAGCGGCTGGGCCACCCGGTCGACGTGCAGCCAGGTGCCGTCCTGCAGCAGGCTGCACCGGCCCCAGACCCGCACGTCGGGATGTGCCCCGAGGTAGCTGGTGGGAAGCTCGACCGCCATCGTCATGACGTTGGCGCCGGCGCGGGAGTCGGTACCGGTCCACGGGCTCTGGCCGTGTCCGTCGAACAGGCTCGTCAGGCCGTCGTGGTCCAGGAACGCCGGATCGCTGCGGGCCCCCGCGAAGAACGTGAAGCTGCCCGAGCGCCACACATGCGGGGTCGAGTCGAACGACACCGCGACGTCACCGAAGATCCGGGATCCGGCGGCGGCGTCCACCCGGGAGGTCCCGGCCAGCGCCAGGTAGACGTCGACCTTCTGGCGCGGACCGTCAGGACCGTCGAGCGGTTCGGTGAACACGAAGTTGAACGCGATGTCGTTACGCAGGTCCCCGTCGTTGTCGATGGCGATCCGGTAGACCGCGTCGGGGTGCATCGCGTCACCGCCCGGATTGGCGGTCAGGATCAGCGCGGTGCGGGCGGGATCGTGCGGCGACCGGAACACGTACAGGTCACGCAGGTCCAGCCGCGCATCGTCGGCGGGCGCGCCGAGGCTCAGCCCGGGAATGTGGTTCGACACAGGTCCATCCAACCGCACGCAGGCGTACTAGATCGGGGTGAGGCCGTGCTTGCGCTGCACCTTGGGGAAGTTCTGTTTGTCCCGCAGCAGGTGCAACGACTTGCGCAACAGCAGCCGGGTCTGGTGGGGCTCGATCACGCCGTCGATGTAGCCGCGCTCGGCCGCGATCCACGGCGTGGCCATGTTGAGGTTGTACCCCTCGATGAAGTCCGCCCGGATCTTCTGCACCTCGGGGGCGGTCGGGTCCGGGAACCGCTTGACCAGCAGCTGCGCCGCACCTTCGGCACCAATGACCGCGATGCGGGCGGTCGGCCACGCGAAGTTCAGATCGGCCGAGAGCTGCTTGGAGCCCATCACCGCATAGCCGCCGCCATAGGCTTTGCGGATCACGACGGTCACCTTGGGCACGTCGGCCTCCACGATGGCGTTGAAGAAGCGTCCGCCGCGCTTGATGATGCCGTTCTTCTCCTCCCCGACACCGGGCAGCGCGCCGGGGGTGTCCACGACGAACACCAGCGGCAGGTTGTAGGAGTCGCAGAACCGGATGAAGCTGGCCGCCTTGTCCGACGCCTCACTGTCCACCGCACCGGAAAGCACCATCGGCTGGTTGGCGATCACACCGACCGGCCGGCCGTCGACTCGGGCGAACGCGGTGATCAGAGCCCGGCCGCGCTGATCGGCGATCTCGAATACATCGCCGTCGTCGAAGATCCGCAGCAGGATCTCCATCATGTCGTAGGCCTGGTTGTCCGAATCCGGCACGATCGAATCCAGCTCCAGATCGTGCGGGGTGATCTCGGGTTCGAGACCCGGGTTGATGATCGGTGGGTCGTCGAAGTGGTTGGCGGGCAGGAAGCTCAAGTAGTCGCGTACGTACTGATAGGCCGCAGCTTCGGACTCGACGACCTTGTGGATGTTGCCCCGCTGTGCCTGGACGTCGGCGCCACCGAGCTCGTCGAACGTGACGTCCTCACCGGTCACGTCCTTGATCACGTCGGGCCCGGTGATGAACATGTAGCCCTGGTCGCGCACCGCGACCACCAGGTCGGTCTGGATCGGCGAGTAGACCGCACCGCCGGCGCACTTGCCGAAGATCAGCGAGATCTCGGGCACCAACCCGCGCAGCATCTCGTGGCGACGCCCCAGCTCGGCGTACCAGGCCAGCGAGGTGACCGCGTCCTGGATGCGGGCGCCGGCCGAGTCGTTGATGCCGATGATCGGGCAGCCGACCATCGCCACCCACTCCATCAGGCGGGCCACCTTGCGACCGAACATCTCGCCGACCGAACCCTGGAACACCGTCTGGTCGTGGCTGAAGACCCCGACCGGGCGGCCGTTGATGGTGCCGTGGCCGGTGACCACACCGTCGCCGTAGAGCGCCGCCGGGTCGCCCGGTGTCTTGGCCAGCGCACCGATCTCGAGGAAACTGCCCGGATCGAGCAGGTCGTGGATCCGTGACCGCGCCGACGGGATGCCCCGCTTCTCCCGTTTGGCGACCGCCTTCTCCCCACCGGGCTCTTTGGCCTCCTCGAGCTTCACCCGCAGTTCGGCCAGGAGTTCGGCGGTGGGTTTGTTGGTCACTTGCTCTCGCTCTCAGATTCGATGGCGTTGATCGCCTCGCTCATGTGGGCGCCCACCTTTGCAATGTACGGCTCGTCGATGGCCTGGATGTGCTCGCCCCCGATCGGCACCACCTCGAGATCGCCGACGAACTCGCCCCAGCCGCCGTCCGGCTGGCGGGTGGCGTACGCGGGCTCGAAGTAGATGGCGTCGTCGTGGTAGCGGTCGGCCATGTACAGCGTGACGTGGCCGGGGTAGGGCTTGATCTCGGCGGTGTCGATGGCCCGCTGGTCCAGGTAGGACGTGCGCTGGTGCTCGATGATGCCGCCCGGGATCTGCACGCCGCTCTGGCTGACCACGTCGAGCACGAACTTCACCTGTCCCTCGTCATCGAGTTGCTCGAGCTCCTCGTAGGGGATCTCTGGGACCTCGACGTTGAAGGTGCGCTCGGCGAAGCGGGCGTACCGGTCCCAGCGCTTGCGCGTCTCCTCCTGGGTCTGCGGGATCTCCTCACCCGGGCGGACGGCGTCGATCAGGCCGACGAACCGCACGTCGGCGCCGGCCTCCCGCAGCCCGATCGCGCAGGCGTAGGCCAGCACCCCGCCCAGCGACCAGCCGGCCAGGACGAACGGCTTGCGCGATCCATTTCCCGTCGCATCGCTCGCCCAGCCGTTGAGCTCGAGCAGCTTGGGCACGTATTCGCGGGCCCGCTCCTCGATGGACCCCTCCACCCGTTCGATGCCGTACATCGGGGTGTCCGGGGGCAGCCGCTTGAGCAGCGGCTCGTAGACCACCGTCGACCCGCCCGCGGCGTGGAAGACGAACACCGGGATCCGGTCGCTGCCCTGCTGCGGTGCCCGGATGGTGCGCACGAACCCGTCGACCTTGCCGCCCTCGAGGTACTCCCGGACGGTGCTGGACAGTTCTTCGATGGTGCCGGCGGCCCGCACGTCCTCGGCGGTGACGGTGCCCTCGTCGACCCGTTCGGTCAGCCGCTCGGCGATCTTCGCGGCGACGGCGTCGTCGACGGAGGGCAGCTCGTTGAAGATGCCGCCGGGCGACTTGCCCGTCACGATCGCCCAGGTGGCGAAGGTGACCCGTTCGGCGGCGTCGCGGGGCGGGACGTCGGCGCCCAGCGCCTCTACGACGGCTTCCTGGCTCAGCGCCTTCGATGCGGCGGCGACGGTCGACTGCGACGGCCCCGTGGCCGGGGCCGGACCACTCGGATCCGTGGGCGCAGCGGGAATCGACAGGCCACCGGCCGGGCCGGACGGATCGGTGGGCGGCGGCGGGATGTCCGGGGCGCCCTGCGCCTCGACCGAGTCGGTGGCGATCTGTTCGGCAGCCTCCGGCTGGCCGGCGATGGGGTGACCCGCCTCGGCGAGCTTGGACTCCAACTCGGCGACGGTGCTGGCCCCGCCCATCAGCTCGGCCTGCTCGGCGGCGATCTCCTCGGCGGTCTTGCCCTGCTGGGATTCGGCCAGCTGGCCGACCTCGTCGCGGTGCTCGACGGCGTAGGCGATGAGCTTTTCCACCGCGTACAGGTTGGCGTCGCGCACGGCCGTCAGCTGGATCGGTGGCAGGTCGAAGTCGTACTCGACGCGGTTCTTGATGCGCACCGCCATCAGCGAATCCAGACCCAACTCGATCAGCGGCACCTCCCACGGCAGGTCCTCGGGCTCGTAGCCCATGGCCCCGCCGACGATGGCACCGAGCCGGTCGGCGATCGTCTCGCCGGAGTCGGGGCTCCACTTGGCGAAACCGGCCGCCAGCCCGGCGCCGGCGGTGAGGTTGTCGGTCAGGATGGCGGCGTCGGATTCGGTCTCGGGTTCGGGCTCCGCCGACACGACCGCGGCGGTTTCGGCGACGGTGCCGGCGCCGACGGCGGTGGGCAACGCGCTCTGCTGGCCGCCGCGGGTCACGATCGCGTCGTAGACCAGCGTGAACGACTCGTCGATGCGCGAGTGCACCTGCACACCGGCTCCCCCCGGGTGCCGGGTCAGCGTCGTCACCAGCCGGGCCCCCTCGCCGGGAACGGCCCGCTGCTCGGACGCGGTCAGCTTGGCATCCGGAAGAACCGCCGCGGCAGCGGCTTTCACCAGCGCCGACAGCGCCGCCGCGTCGACGGCCCCGCGCGGCAGGTACTCCCACACATGTCTGCCGTCGGGGGTGGCGACGTGGTTACCCGGCATGACCGTGGAGCTGTCCCCGGTGAAATGCGCCTCCAGCCAGTGCGGCTTGCGCTTGAACCGGGTCGGCGGGATGTCGGCGTAGTCGGTGGCCGGGTCCGCCGGCCGGTCGGCCGGCGGCGGGAAGACGGTGCGGAAATCGAGGTCGTGGCCGTAGACGAACAGGTTCGCGATCGCGGTCGTCATGGAGTCGACCTCGTCGGCCTTGCGGGCCAGGGTCGGGATCAGCTGTGCGTCATGGAGGCCGGCGGCCGCGGTGGTCAATCCGACCTGCATGAGCGCCACCGGGTTCGGCGCCAGCTCCAGGAACGTGGTGTGACCGTTGTCCACGGCGTTGCGGATGCCGTGGGTGAAGTACACGCTGTGCCGCAGGCCCTTCTTCCAGTAGTCGACGTCGTGGATCGGGTCGGAACCGGCCCGCAGCAGGTTCCCCTCGTGCACCGTCGAGTAGTACGCCGTCTGCAGCGGATGCGGTTGGATGCCTTGCAGTTCGGCGGCGAGCTCACCGAGCAGCGGATCCATCTGCGAGGTGTGGCTGGCGCCCTTGGTCTGGAACTTGCGGGCGAACTTCCCCTCCGACTCGGCGCGCGCGATGATCGCGTCCACCTGATCGGGCGGCCCGCCGATCACCGTCTGGGTGGGCGCGGCGTAGACGCACACCTCGAGGCCGTCGAAAGCTTCACCGTCCTTGAAGACGGTCTCGATCTCCTCCGGCGAGTACTCGACCAGCGCCATCAGCCGGATGTACTCACCGAACAGCATGGCCTCGCCCTCACCCATCAGGTGCGAACGCGAGCAGATGGCGCGGGTGGCGTCCTCCAGCGACAGCCCACCGGAGAAGTAGGCCGCCGCGGCCTCGCCGAGCGACTGTCCCACCAGCGCACCGGGTTTCGCGCCGTGCGCCTTGAGCACCTCGCCGAGGCCGATCTGGATCGCGAAGATGACCAGCTGAACCTTCTCGATGGGCAGCTCGGTCGTCTCGTCGCTGTAGTCGACGGCGTCGTCGAGGATCAGCTCGAGGATCGAGTGTCCGCGCTCGTCCTGCACCAGCGCGTCGACCTTGTTGATCCACTCAGCGAACGTGTCGTTGCGCAGATACAGGTTCTTGGCCATCTTGCGGTGCTGGGCCCCGAAGCCGGCCAGCACCCAGACCGGGCCGCTGGTCACCGGGCCGTCGGCGGACAGCACGATCGGATTGGTCTTGCCCTCGGCCAGCGAACGCAGGCCCTTGATCGCCTCGTCGTGGTCGTGGGCCAGCACCACCGCGCGGGAGCGGCCGTGGTTGCGCCGCGACAGCGAGCGCCCGATGGCCTCCAGCGACGACGCCCGGCCGGCCGGGCTGTCCATCCAGTCGGCGAGCTCGGCGGCCGTGGCCCGTTTACGGGAGGTCAGGAACCCCGAAACCGCCAGCGGCACAATGGGCTTGGTCGGGTTCTCGGCCTCGGCGGCGGCCAGTTCCTCGCGGGCCACCTCGAGCAGGCGCAACGCCTCGTCGGTCAGCCCGGGCAGTTCGGGTTCGTCCTCGACGACCCGGCCGAAGAACGCTGGATCATTGTTATCGCCACCGTTTGAATCCTCGTCCTCGTCCTCGTCGTCCTCGACGAGCACCCCGCCGACGTACACGGCCGGTTTGGCCGGTTCGGCGGTCACCTCGACGACGGGTCCCTCGGGTTCGGGCTCGACCAGATCGCCGGGGAGCACCTCGCGAAGCACCAGATGCGCGTTGGCCCCGCCGAACCCGAATCCGGACACCCCGCTGATCGCGTGGCCGCTGTAGCGCGGCCAGTCGGTGACGGTGTCGGCGACCTTGAGGTGCTCTCTGTCGAAGTCGATGTAGGGGTTCGGGCCGCTGTAGTTGATCGACGGCGGGATCTTGCCGTGGTGCAGCGCCAGCGCCATCTTGGCCAGGCTCGCCGCACCGGCCGCCGACTCGAGGTGCCCCACATTGGATTTCACCGCGCCCAGCAGAGCGGGACGGTCGGCGGCGCGGCCGCGGCCGACCACCCGGCCCAGCGCGTCGGCCTCGATCGGGTCGCCGAGGATGGTGCCGGTGCCGTGCGCCTCGACGTAGTCGACGGTGCGCGGGTCGATACCGGCGTCCTTGTAGGCCTTGCGCAGCACCTCTTCCTGCGCGTCCGGGTTCGGGGCCAGCAGACCGTTGGACCGCCCGTCGTGGTTGACCGCACCGCCGGCGATGACGGCCAGGATCTCGTCACCGTCGCGGCGGGCGTCGGCGAGGCGCTTGAGCACCAGCATGCCGCCGCCCTCGGAGCGTGCGTAGCCGTCGGCGTCGGCGGAGAACGACTTGATCCGGCCGTCCGGGGCGAGCACGCCGCCGACCTCGTCGAAACCGACCGTCACCAGCGGGGTGACCAGCGCGTTGACGCCCCCGGCCAGCACCACGTCGGCGTCGCCGGCCCGCAGCGCCTTGACCCCTTCGTGCACGGCGACCAGCGACGACGAACACGCGGTGTCGATGGCCATCGACGGGCCGCGGAAGTCGTAGAAATACGACACCCGGTTGGCGATGATCGAACTCGCGGTGCCGGTGATGGCGTACGGATGCGCCGTCGACGGATCGGCGACCCCGAGGAAGCTGTAGTCGTTGGTGGAACTGCCGACGTAGACGCCGACGCTTCCGCCGCGCAGGCTCGAGGCGGGGATCCGGGCGTTCTCCAGGGCCTCCCAGGTCAGCTCCAGGGCCATCCGCTGCTGCGGATCGATGTTGTCGGCCTCCATCTTCGACAGTGCGAAGAACTCGGCGTCGAAGCCCTTGATGTCGGACAGGTAGCCGCCTCGGGTGCGGGCCTTGGCGACCCGCTCGGCGACCCGGGGCTCGGAGAGGAACTCCGACCAGCGGCCGTCCGGCAGGTCGGTGATGGCGTCGCGGCCCTCGAGCAGCGCGGCCCACATCTGTGCCGGGGTGTTCATCTCGCCCGGGAACCGGGTGCCGACGCCGACGATGGCGATGTTGGCGACGCCCTCGTCGACCTCTCGGGTCCAGTCCTCGGCGTCCAGCGCCGAGGCGTCCTCCTCGGGTTCACCCTCGACGATCACGGTGGCCAGCGCCTCGATGGTGGGGTGCCGGAACGCGACGGTGGCGGTCAGCGTGACGCCGGTGAGGTCCTCGATGTCACTGGCCATCGCGACGGCGTCGCGCGACGACAGACCGAGCTCAACCAGCGGCGCGCTCTCGTTCACCGATTCCGGCGCCTGCCCGGTGGCGTTGCCGACCCAGTTGCGCAGCCACTCGCGCATCTCGGCGACGCTCATGTCCGGCCCGCCCTGCGGGGCCGCCGGGCTCACCGCATCGTCTTGTGGTTCAGTCATTCGTCACCTCACGATCGACCCGGCCGCCCCGTGGGGCCGCCGTTGGGGCGTTGCTGGAGTTGGAACGTCAGTCCGTCTCGTCCGGGAAGGCGTTGGCCACCTTGCCGCTGCGCAGGCTGCCGTCCAGGTACGCCGAGCGGCAGGCGCGGCGGCCGATCTTGCCGCTGGATGTTCTGGGGATGGCGCCGGCCGGTGTCAGCAGCACGTCGCGCACCGTCACACCGTGGCGCACGGCGATCGCGGCGCGGATGTCGTCGGCGATCGGCGCCAGGTCCAGCTTGTGCGAGCCGGGGGCGCGCTCACCGACGATCACCAGCTGCTCGGAGGTGTCGTCGGGGTCGCGCTTGAGCCCGGCATGGGAGTTCTCGAACACCTCGTCGGGCAGCTGGTTGGCCGGCACCGAGAACGCGGCGACGAACCCGGTGCGCAGCGCCTTGGTGGCCTCCTGGGCCGAGTACTCCAGGTCCTGCGGGTAGTGGTTGCGGCCGTCGACGATCACCAGGTCCTTGACCCGGCCGGTGATGTAGAGCTCGCCCTCGTGGTAGGCGCCCAGGTCTCCGGTGCGCACCCAGGTCGCGTCGTCGGTGGCGCCCTCGGCGTGCGACGGGCTGGTGCGGGACTTCAGGATGTTCTGAAAGGTCGCGACGGTCTCTTCGGGCTTGTTCCAGTAGCCGGTGCCCATGTTCTGTCCGCTGATCCAGATCTCACCGATCTGGCCGTCGGGCAGCTCGGAGGCGGTGTCGTGGTCGACGATCACCGCCCACTCGGCGACACCGATCTTGCCGGCGCCGGCCTGCGGAACGGCCTTGGGCGAGTCATCGGGCACCGGGACGAAGCGGTGCTTGTTGAGCTCGTCGCGATCGACCGAGGTGATCTTCGGGAACTCGTTCGACGGTGTCGTCGACACGAACAGCGTGGCCTCGGCCAGCCCGTAGGACGGCTTGATGGCCTGGGGACGGAAGCCGAACGGGCCGAACGCGTCGTTGAACCGGCGCACCGTCGCCGCGGAGATCGGCTCGCTGCCGTTGAGGATCGCCTTGACATTGGACAGATCCATGTCGGCTTCGTCGTCCTTGGGCACGCCCCGGGCCGCCGCATGGTCGAACGCGAAGTTGGGAGCCACCGAGATGGTGCCGCCGGTGTCGCCTTCCTTGCGGGCCAGTTCACGGATCCAGCGGCCCGGGCGACGCACGAACGCGGCCGGGGTCATGAACGTGACGTAGTGGCCGATCATCGGCGACAACAGCACCGTGATCAGGCCCATGTCGTGGAAGAACGGCAGCCAGGACACCCCGCGGTCGCCCTCTTCGCCCTGCAGCGCCTCGATGACCTGGACCACGTTGGTGGCCAGGTTCAGGTGGGTGATCTGCACGCCGGTGGGGATGCGGGTCGAACCGGAGGTGTACTGCAGGTAGGCGATGGTGTCCGGCTCGACGTCGACCGGTTCCCAGGTGGCGCCGACCTCGTCGGGTACGGCGTCGACCGCGATCACCCGGGGCCGCTGATCGGCCGGCCGGGTGCGGAAGAACTTGCGCACCCCCTCGGCGGCGGCGGTGGTGGTCAGGATGGCGGTCGGGGTGCAGTTGTCCAGCACGGCGTGCAGCCGGCCGACGTGGCCGGGCTCGGACGGGTCGAACAGCGGCACCGCGATGCGGCCCGAGTACAGGGTGCCGAAGAACGCGACCAGGTAGTCCAGGTTCTGCGGGCACAGGATCGCGATGCGGTCGCCGGGTTCGGTCACCTGCTGCAGGCGGGCGCCCACCGCACGGTTGCGGGCACCGAAGTCGGCCCAGTGCAGATCACGCGCGACGCCGTCGCGTTCGGTGGAGAAGTCGAGGAACCGGTAGGCCAGCTTGTCGCCACGCACCTTGGCCCATCGTTCGACGTGCTTGACCAAGCTGCCATTGTCAGGGAACTTGATCAATCCGTCCTTGATGAACGGGTTGTGGAAGGCCATCTCAATACTCCAATCAAGCGGGATTCACTATCCCAAACCCCGAAGATCGTACCGGTCAGGCGGCTCCCCGCCCGGCATCAGCCAGCCGCCGCTCTTAGATGTTTCTTAATCTGACGTAATGCTAGGCGACCTGCGCGGCTCCGCCAAATCTGACGTGACAACTTTGACGAAACCTTTGGGTCACAGCTCAGCCATGTTTGGGCTGCGGCGCGTTGGCGATCAGGTTGCGCGCCCAGTTCAGTGTCCACTGCGTCGCGGGCTGGCCGTCGATGTTCCAGAACTCCGGTGTGGCGTACATCGCGTGCACCGGCTGGCCCGCGCCGCCGGCCAGCACCTCCAGCGTCCTGGGCAGCTGGGTGATGTTGAACGCCGACTCCGGCGCCGCGCAGATCAAGTCGCCCCGGGCACAGATCTCGTTGGTCCGGTCGTTGAGCATGCCGAACCCGCCCGGGCGCGGCCCGGTCATCGTCAGGCCCAGCGCCGAGAGCGTGGGCACCTCGTGCAGCGTGATCTCGGCACCCTGGCCGTCCGGGTTGGGCCCGACGTCCTGGCCCACGCCGTCCTGGCGGCGGCCGTCGGCGATCAGCGTCACACCCAGCACCAGGTCCTGGTCCACCGGTCCCCGGCCGTTGCCGATGTCGCTGGCGATGTCCCCGGCGATCACCGCGCCCTGGGAGAAGCCGACCAACACGTAGCTGGTCAGCGGGCACCGGTCGTTCATGCCCGTGATGGCCTGGACCGCGGCACGGGTTCCCTCGGCGCGGCTGTCGTTGTAGGACATCTGGGTGTCCGAGGACAGCGGATTGTGGAACTGCGCGGTGTACGGGACGGTGAACACCTCGACGCGCTGCGTCCCGAACTCGGCCCGGATCGGGTTGGTCACGTTGAGCAGCAACGCTGCCGGGAACTGCACCGGGTTGAACGGATCGAGCTGCACCGACGACTCCCAGGTACCTGGGATCGAGATCAGCTGGACGTCCGGGCAGCTCGCATCCTGGAAGTCCGGCCGCGGCTTGCGCAGGGTCGGCGGCACCGCGGTCGGCTGACCCACACCCGGCGGGGTCGCCGACGGCGGGGTGTCCGGCCGGCGCAGCACCACGATCACGATCGCCAGGACCAGCACCACGACCAGGCCCACCGCTGCGGCGGCGGACAGCGCCAGGATGCGGTGGCGCTTACGCCGGTTGGTCTTGGCCATGACGTCGTGAGGCTCCTCGCGTGCGCGGGTGAATGATGTGGCGGGCTGGTCGGGTCAGCAGAGTTGCTCGGTCGCGATGCGGATGTAGTCGTCGGTGACCGAGGTGACCTCGCCCGCCGGCGGCGCGATCGCCGACATCGGTGAGCCGACTTCGTTGCGCACCAGCGGCACCACGAAGTCCCATACCTGTTGATCGGACTGCTTGGCGGCCCGCGCCTGGCACACGTAGGAGCCGATTCGCAGCGCCGCGAGGTCGCTGCTCGGCTGCAGACCGGCGGCCTGCAACGCGTCCAGGTAGTGCCGCTGCGGCGGGGTGACGACCAGGGTGTTGGGATCGTCGCCCGGCTCGGCCGGGCCGGGCAGCGCGGACGCGGACCGGCCGTGGGCGGTCTCGGTCTCCGAGCCCAGCCCCATCACCATGTCGTCGGCCAGCGAGCACCCGGTCAGGCCCGCCCCGGAGGAGACCATCAGCAGGGACAGGCCGGCCATGCCGACGACCCCTGAGATCCGTGACGAGTGCTGCACGCCTTCCAAAGTACCGGCCCGGGGACGCCGAACCCGGCTACTACCGGATCGTGGCCGCTAATTCGCCCGACATTGCTGCCAGCTGGGCGCTCCAGGTGCCCCAATCGTGGTTTCCGGTTGAGGGGAAGTCGAAGTGGGCGTTGCTTCCGCCGATCGAGCGGTAGTGCGCGTAGAACGTGCGGTTGCTGCCCTGGGCCTGGTCGCAGTAGCCGATCATCGCGGGCGGGTCGCTGCAGGTGAGTGTGGCCGGGCTGTGCACCCACAGCCGGGTGTTGTTGTTCACCAGCAACTGGGCGTGCACATCGGGGTCATGCCACTTCCACCGACCCAGTTGTGGCAGACCCCACATGTTGCGGGTGTCGACCCCGCCGAACCGGGCCATGCCGGCGGTGATCGCTCCGTTGAGCGCGGTGGCCGACGGGGTCAGGAAACCCGACAGCGAGCCGGCGAACCGGTACCGGTCGGGGTGGAAGGTCGCCATGGTCAGTGCCCCGGTACCGCCCTGTGCGGCGCCGACGATGCCGTGGCCGCCCGGGGCCAGGCCCTTGTTGGCGGCCAGCCAGTTGGGCAGCTCGTCGGCCAGGAACGTCTCCCACTGCTTGCTGCCGTCGGCCTCCCAGTTGGTGTACAGGCTGAACGCGCCACCGGCCGGGGCGGCCACCGAGACGCCGGAGCCGGCCAGGGTGTTCATCGCGTTGCCCGCGGTCACCCAGTTGCTGACGTCGGGTGCGGCGTTGAACGCGTCGAGCAGCACCACGGCGTGCGGGCCGCCCCCCTGGAACGCCACCGGGATGTCGCGGCCCATCGCGGCCGACGGAACCATCAGGTACTCGACCCCCTGGGCCCGGGCCGTCGGAGTGGTCGGCCCGGACGGAGTCACCCCCACACCCCAGAGCGACACGGCCAACGCGGTCGCTGCGATCATTCGAGTCAGCGCGCGCATCTACCCCACCTCACCATTTCGTCAACCTTCGTCGTCGCCGGACCGCTCTCACCGCAGGTAGTGAACCACATCACCGGCAACAGCCGAGTACGAAAACGACCGACGGCGGTGACCCGCTCAGGATCACCGCCGTCGATCTCGAATTCAGCGCCGGGCGTCAGCCACCGTTGGCCGCGGCCTCGGCATCGGCCTCAGCGGGAGCAGGCGGAGCCGACGGCTGCGGCACCGCACCCAGCACGCGCTGGATGTCCGGCTTCATCTGCTGCAGCTGCTGACCCCAGTAGTTCCAGCTGTGGGTACCGCTGGACGGGAAGTTGAACACACCGTTCTTACCGCCGGCAGCGATGTACTCCTCCTGGAAGGTCTTGTTGGTGCGCAGTGTGAAGCCCTCCAGGAACTTCGCGTTGAACAGGTTGCCCGAGCTCATGCCCGCGTCCAGCTCCGACGGCTTGCCGTTGCCGCAGAAGATCCAGATGCGGGTGTTGTTGGCCACCAGCTTGTTGATGTTGACCATCGGGTCGTTGCGCTTCCAGGCGCTGTCGGGGTCCTCGGTCGGGCCCCACATGTCGTTGGCGCTGTAGCCGCCCGCGTCACCCATCGAGATGTCCACCAGCATCGGCCACCAGCCCTCGGAGAGGTTCAGGAAGCCCGACAGCGAGGCCGCGTACTGGAACTGCTGCGGGTAGTAGATCGCCAGCGTCAGCGCCGCCGAACCGGCCATCGACAGGCCCACCGCCGCGTTGCGGTTCGGGTCGACGCCCTTGTTGGCCGCCAGGTAGGCCGGCAGCTCCCGGGTGAGGAAGGTCTCCCACTTGTAGGTCTGGCAACCGTTGTCGCCGCACGCCGGCTCGTACCAGTCGCTGTAGAAGCTGGACTGCCCGCCGACCGGCATGATCACGGCCAGACCGGAGTCCAGGTACCACTCGAACGCCGCGGTGTTGATGTCCCAGCCGTTGAAGTCGTCCTGGGCACGCAGGCCGTCGAGCAGGTAGACGCCCGGTGCGTTCTCCCCGCCGCTCTGGAACTGCACCTTGATGTCCCGGCCCATCCCCGCGGACGGCACCATGAGGTACTCCACAGGCAGACCCGGGCGAGAGAACGCCCCTGCGGTCGCGGTTCCGCCGACGGCACCGATCAGGCCGGGCAGCAGTGCCGCGACAACAGCCCCCACCGTGACCCGGCGCCACGTCATCTTAGCTGCGCCGCGCAGCCTCCCAACGAGCTTCATGGTTGTTTGGTTTCCCATCTTTCGTAAAGCAGCGTCGTGCACAGGCGGTGGAAATCCTCCACACACCCGGCCCCGTCGCCCGTGTAGTCAACCACACCTTTGTGGTCACTTCTCCCCGCCGCGATCGCCCAGCACCGCTTCGTGCGTGTCATTCACGGTATCCGTCACATGGCTTATCTGACCGACATGGCTCGAGCGTTACGAAAGCAGAAAACCTGCTCTCCCAACAAATCGCCGCCGCGGTCAGGGCCCCGCCGCCGGCAGGCCGGTGTAGGGCGGGTTGACCGGTTCGGGCAGCGGAAGCCCGCATCTGGCCAGCTCATAGCGCGGCACCCGGTCTATCCGGTACCGGGTGAACTCCGCCGCGTGAGCGAAGTTCGACAGGAACCGCCGGGGGCTCATCGGCGCCCGCACCGAGTTGAGCACCGCCTCGGTCTCCGGGCACTCCAGGGCCGCTTCGGCCTGCCGGATCCAGTCCTCGTCCAGATACTCGGGGATCCAGTCCTCGTCCTTGAGGAACGGCCCCTCGGCGACCGCCCAGTCCGGGAAGAGGTTCTTGTCGTGGCCGATGCGGCCGTCTTCGATCCTGGCCGTATGTGCGGCAAGCGGATTCGCCAGACCGATCTGATCGATGACCCTGACGTCGAGCCCCACGTTCATGCCCAGCATGCCCAGGTTGGTGAAGAACACGGTGTGGGGACCGGTCCAGTTGTCCGCGGGTGACCGGGGCCCGTCCCGCGGGGGCGGGATCGCCGGCACCACGTCCCAGACGTCGTAGTTGCCGGCCGGCAACAGCAGGGCCCCGTCCGGGGTGTTCTCGATGGCGGTCAGGACCGCCCGCATCCGCGGATAGTCGAGGTAGTCGGCTGCCGTCAACGGGTGTGCGTGTCCGGTCGCCTGGGCGTAGAAGCGCCGTTCGTCGACGATGCCGGTGGCCGTCACCCGGGTGGCGTCGGCACCCATGCCCGGCGAGTTGGCCGTCCACAGCGCCCAGCCGACCACCGCCAGCCACAGCACGCTGGTGGCACCGGCGTACAGATATCCCGCGCCCCGGGCCATCCGTGCGGGCTCGGGGAGCATGAGCGGGATCACCGACACCGGCGCGATGAGGCAGAACAGCGGGGTGAGCAGCACCCGGCCGTGCATGAAGTCGCCGCCCTGGCGAATCCAGTACACCGCCTGCAGCACACCGCTGATCAGGATGAACGCCACCACCGCCGGCGGGCTGTGCACCAGCCGGGCAAGCCGGCCCGAACCGCCCGCTCCGGTGCCGCCGCCGGACGGCCGCGCCGCCCGGCCCCGCAACAGCAGCACCATGATCGCCAGCCCGACCAGCAGCATCGCCGGAGCCCACAGCAGATACGGCTTGTTGAAGTTGGCGAGGTAGACGAAGCCCTGCTGCCATTTGGAGCCGCTGGCATCCTTGGCCAGCGCCGTGCCGGGGAACAGCAGGCCGTAGTAACCCATCCGGAAGATCTGATAGGCCACCGGCAGCAGCCCGCCGGCGACCAGGATGAGGGTGCGGCGCCGCCAGTCCGGCGCGGCGATCAGCATCATCACCAGCGCCAGCCCGCCGATGAGAGCCAACTCTGGGCGCACCAGCACGCTGAGCCCGGCCAGCACGGCCAGCGCGGCCTCGAACGCGCGCGCGGGCCGTGCCTGCGACCAGCACACCATCAGCCACCACAGCAGCCCGAGATAGGCCAGCACCAAACCGTTTTCCAGCCCCGAGGTGGCGAAGTCACGGGCGGGCGGGACCGCGATGTAGACCAGCGCCCCGGCCGGCAGCAGGACCGCGGACTTGCCCTGCAGGCCGGGGGCGAGCAGCCGGGCGGTGCCCAGCATCACCATCACCACCCCCGCCACGCTGAGCACCAGGGCCAACACCAGCGCGACGTATTCGAGGCGCGCCGGGCCGGCCACCCAGGAACCCACGTACATCAGGTAGGTCCACAGGGTGGAGGTGTTGGCCTCGACCCGTTCCCCGGCGTTGAAGACCGGGCCGTTGCCCGCCATCAGGTTCCGCACCGTGCGCAGCACGATCAGTCCGTCATCGGCGATCCAGCGCCGCTGCCAGGCGCCCCAGCCGAACAGCACCGCGACCAACGTCACACTCACCCAGAGGCTGATCCGGACCGAGGCACTGTAGGGGAAGGCGGGCCAGCGGCTCAGCCGGTCCACCACCGCCTGACTCAGCCGGCCCGCCGGCGGCGCACCCGGGCGCTCAGCTGAGGAAGACGGCGGCACCGATGGTTCCGATCCAGGCCAGTGCCAGCAGTTGGAGCACCCGATCCTTCAACGCGATCTCCTCGGGCTCACCGGCCATCCCGCCGTCGACGTCGACCGCGTAACGCAGGATCGCGATCACGAACGGCACCATGGAGATCACGAACCAGGAGGTGCCGCCGGTGGCATCCCGCTCGAAGGCCCACAGTCCGTAGCACAGCACCAGCGCCGTGGCCGACAGCGTCCACACGAAGCGCAGGTAAGAGCTCGTGTAGCTCTCCAGCGACTTGCGGATCTTGGCGCCGGTCCGTTCGGCGAGCTGCAGTTCGGCGTAGCGCTTGCCCGCGGCCATGAACAGCGAACCGAACGCCATCATCAGCAGGAACCACTGCGACAGCAGCACCCCGGCCGCGACACCGCCGGCGATCGCCCGGATGAGGAAACCCGAGGACACGATGCAGATGTCGATGACCGGCTGGTGTTTCAGGCCGAAGCAGTAGGCCAGCTGGATGGTGATGTAGATCGCCATCACCAGTGCCAGATTGGGGGTGACCAGCCACGAGATCACCAGTGACAGCAGCCCGAGCACGGCCGCCATCGCATAGGCGAGCCATTCCGGGACGACCCCCGCGGCGATCGGGCGGAACCGTTTGGTGGGGTGCGCGCGGTCGGCCTCGACGTCACGTGCGTCGTTGACCAGATAGACCGTCGAGGCCGCCAGGCAGAAGACCAGGAACGCCAGCAACACCCGGACCAGCACTTCGCCCTGGTCGTAGACGTAGCGGTCGTCGCCCAGCGCGGCGACCGGCGCGGCGAAGACCAGAACGTTCTTCACCCACTGGCGGGGCCGCAGCGCCTTGACGATGCCGGCCACCAGGTTGTTCGGCGGGCCGGCCGCCGGGCCCGCCTCGTGTCCGACCTGGGATGCGCTCACGGGCGCCCTCCTTCGAACCGGTCGGCGACCTTGCCGACCGACTTGCCTACGACTTCACCCACCGCCGCGCCGACCGCGACACCGGCGAGCACATCGCTGGGATAGTGCACCCCGAGCACCAGGCGCGACAACGCCATCGGCGGAACCAGCAGCGGCGGCAACGGCAGCCCGGTGGGCCGGGCCAGCAGCACCGCCGCCGCGGTCGTCGATGTCGCGTGTGCCGACGGGAAGCTCAGCCGGCTGGGTGTCCCCACGTTGACCGCGATGGCCGGGTGGTGCGGACGCTCCCGGCGGACCACCCGCTTGATGACCACCGCGCAGGCGTGGGCGATGAAGGCGCCGGCGCCGGCGGCGAGGTAGTCGCGGCGGTGGCGCGGGGACACCAGCGCCCCCAGTGCGGCCACCGTGAGCCAGCCGAGGCTGTGCTCACCGAAGTGGGACAGCGCACGGGCGGTGGGGAGCACACCCGGGCGCTCGGCCAGCCCATGCTGGACGGCCACCAGCACGGCGTCCTCGCCGCGCGGAGCGTCAGGCATCTCCGGCTCTCACCGCGGTGGCCACCGGCGCCGGTGCCTGGCCCCCGTTGAGCACCGACTCCCACTTCTGCTGACTGGTCAGGGTGGGCAGGGCGGCCCGGTAGACCTTGCGCATCCGGTTGAATCTGCGGGCCAGCCGGATGTGCTGACGCATCGAGGCCCGCAACAGTTCGAACATCTTGGCCCGGTCCCGCTGCCGGTAGACCACGCCGCGACCGTCGGCGGTGGTCACGGTGACGCCGTCGACCCGGCACAGCAGGAACCACCGGGCGTCCTGGGTGGCGACGTTGAGTTGGGGCCGCTGATGGTGCGCGGGGTCGTGCTGGGTGAGTTGATGGGACACCCCGCGGGCCAGCCGTACCGCGATGGCCGGCAGCGACGTCGGGATCGTGATCTTCTTGCGGCGCATGTCCGAGGGCGGTGGCAGCGCGGTGGCCCCCGGCAGCACCACCGCGTCGGGATAGTGCTCACGCATGGCGCGCACGTCGGGCAGCGCGGACTCCAGGATCGAGAAGATGTGGTCCGGCCCGGCCAGGAAATCGGCCATTGCCTTGTTCTGAATCGCTACCGTTGAATACTCAAGGCAGAGAAGGTGTTTGAGAGTGGCCTTGATCGACGAGGCCATCAGTCCGGTGACCTTGCCGTCCCAGTGCAGCGCGGCGACGACCAACCGGTTGCGCAGATGGAAGTACGCCTGCCAGTCGATCGCGTCGTCCTTGTCGCTCCAGGCCATGTGCCAGATGGCCGCTCCCGGCAGGGTGACCGTGCCGTAGCCGTGTTCGGCGGCGCGCAGGCCGTAGTCGGCGTCATCCCATTTGATGAACAGCGGCAGCGGCTGACCCAGTTCCTCGGCCACCTGGCGCGGGATCATGCACATCCACCAGCCGTTGTAGTCGACGTCGACCCGGCGGTGCAGCAGCACACTGCGGTCGTCCTCGTCGGCCAGCGGATACTTGGCGAAGTCGTGGTCGTACTCGGTGTTCGGCGCGTTGGTCCACATGAAGTTGGCCCGGTTGACCACCTCGCCCATCACGTGCAGGTGCGACGGCTCCTGCAGGTTGAGCATCTGTCCACCCACCAGCGTCGGCGCCTTGGCGAAGCGGTTCATCGCCAGCGCCCGCAGCACCGAGTCGGGCTCGATGCGGATGTCGTCGTCCATGAACAGGATCTGTTCGCAGTCGGTGTGGTTCAGCGCCTCGTACATCACCCGGCTGTAACCCCCCGAGCCACCGAGGTTCGGCTGGTCGTGCAGCGACAACCGGTCCCCCAGGGCCGCGGCCGCAGCCTCGAAGCCGGGATGGTCCTTGGCCTTCCGGTTTCCCTGATCGGAGACGATGACCGCGCCGATCACCTTGTCCACCAATGGATCCGAGGTCAACGCGGCGAGGGCGTTGACGCAGTCGGCAGGGCGGTTGAAGGTCGGGATGCCGACGGCGACGTCGGCCCGGCCCGGGGCGGGCACGGGTGCGTACCAGCCCGCGTGGCGGAGCGTCACCGCACTGTCGGTGGTGATGTCGAACCAGACCCATCCGCCGTCCTCGAACGGGTCCAGGCCGACCTCGAACTCGACGACGGACACCCCCGAACCGTCCGTCGCGGAGGTCGGTACGCCGGAATCGCCGCCGAACTCCGAGCCGCCCACGGTGATCCGGGCCCCGGTGGCCTTGGTGCGGTAGAGGTCGACGCGGCCGCTGCCGGTCAGTTCGACCCGCAGCACCACCGTCTCCAGGGTCGACCAGCGGCGCCAGTAGCTGGCCGGGAACGCGTTGAAATAGGTGGCGAACGAGACCTCCGACTCCGCACCGATCTCGAGCTGGGTGCGCGCCGGCGCATGGGCACGGCGGGCGTTGGTGTCCGACTCCTCGATGTAGAGCTTGCGGACGTCAAGCGGCTCGCCGGGCCGTGGCAGGATGACGCGGGCCAGCAGGCTGATCGCCCGCGACGCCCCGGCGTCCAGCGCTCCGGACGGGATGTCACTCAACGGTTTCTCTTTTCATTCAGGTGTTGCCTTCGGTCTCGGCGGTGGCCAGCGGCGCGCCGTCGCGCAGGTGTGGCGCCAGAACGTTGTCGAACATGTTCAGCGCGCTGGCTATCGCCATGTGCATGTCCAGATACTGGTATGTGCCCAATCGGCCGCCGAACAGAACCTTCGCCGAAGCGGTCTCGGCCTTGGCCCGCGCCCGGTAGGCCGCCAGCAGGGCGCGGTCGGACTCGGTGTTGATCGGGTAGTAGGGCTCGTCGTCGGCCTCGGCGAAGCGCGAATACTCCCGCATGATCACGGTCTTGTCGTCCGGGTAGTCGCGCTCGGGGTGGAAGTGCCGGAACTCGTGGATCCGGGTGTAGGGCACATCGGCGTCGTTGTAGTTCATCACCGGGGTGCCCTGAAAATCCCCGCAGTCGCTCAACACGTCGAGTTCGAAGTCGAGGGTGCGCCACCCCAGCCGGCCTTCGGCGTAGCCGAAATAGCGGTCGAGCGGGCCGGTGTAGACGACCGGAGCCGACGGGGACGCCGCACGCAGTTGCTCGCGCACGTCGAACCAGTCGGTGTCGCAGCGCACCTCGATGCGCTCGTCGGCGGCCATGTTCTGCAACCAGGCGGTGTAGCCGTCGACGGGCAGGCCCTCGTAGGTGTCGTTGAAGTAGCGGTTGTCGAACGTGTACCGGACCGGCAGCCGGGTGATGTTCGACGCGGGCAGTTCCTTGGGGTCTGTCTGCCACTGCTTGGCGGTGTAATGCTTGACGAAGGCCTCGTAGAGCGGGCGCCCGATCAGCGAGATCGCCTTCTCCTCGAGGTTCTGGGCGTCGGCGGTGGAGATCTCGGCGGCCTGGTCGGCGATCAGCGCGCGGGCCTCGTCGGGGGTGAAGTAGCGGCCGAAGAACTGGCTGACCAGGCCCAGTCCCATCGGGAACTGATAGGCCTGCCCGTTGTGCAGCGCGAACACCCGGTGCTGGTAGCCGGTGAACTCGGTGAACTGGCGCACGTAGTCCCACACCCGCTGGTTGCTGGTGTGGAACAGGTGCGCGCCGTAGCGGTGGACTTCGATGCCGGTCTCGGGCTCGGGTTCGGAGTAGGCGTTACCGCCGAGGTGTCCGCGCCGCTCGATGACCAGGACGCGCTTGTTCAGCTCCGTGGCCGCGCGTTCGGCGATCGTCAGGCCGAAGAACCCGGAACCGACGACGAAAAGGTCCCAGTGCTGTTCGGGCTGAGGCAGTGCTGTCATCGGCAGCAAGGGTATCCGACCGAGGGGTGCGGCCCGAGGTTGGCCGAGCCGCCCAGATCGCAATTGGCTCACGATTCAGCATCGTCACTCCAGTCACAGCATTCACTTCATTAACATCAACTGCGTACGAAGATCCAGACGCTCGACGACCGTCACCCCGCGGTGGCAGCGACGACCTGCGGGCTGGGTCTTTACGTCCAGACATTGAGGAGACTTCCGTGCCGAACCGACGCCGCCGCCGGCTCTCGACAGCCTTCAGCACCGTCGCCGCCCTGGCAGTCGCAAGCCCTGTTGCAGTCGTGGCCATGTCCGACATCTCCGAGGGCGAACCCCAGCACCGGGAGTTCGTGCAGGCCGCCAGCATCACCGACCTCCCGGGCGAGCTGATGTCGGCGCTGTCCCAGGGACTTTCCCAGTTCGGCATCAACCTGCCCCCGTTGCCGACCGGGCTGCTCACCGGATCGAGCCCGGCGCCCACCACGATCACCCCCGGCCTGGGCACACCGGGCCTGGGCGTGCCCGGCCTGGGCACACCGGGGTTGACCGCCCCGGCGCTCACCGACCCGGGCCTGTCGAATCCGGCGCTGACCAACCCCGGCTTGACCAACCCCGCCGGGGCCCTGCCGACGCTCACCGATCCCGCGCTGGCCGCCCCGGAGACCGCCCCCTCCGGCGGGCTGACCACCCCCGGTGTGACTCCGTCGCTGACCGATCCGGCGCTGGCCACGCCCGGCCTGAGCACCCCGCCGGCGCTGACCGACCCGACGCTGGGGGCCGCCCCCATCTCGACGGCGGCAGGCCTGCCCGCCACCGGCGAGATCCCCATCTCCGCGCCGATCGGCCTGGACCCCACGCTGGGCGCCTACCCGATCCTGGGTGACCCGTCGCTGGCGATGGCCCCGGTCGCACCGGCCAGCGGGGGCATCCTCGGCGATCTGTCCAGCGCGGCCGACCAGCTGGGTGCCGGTGAGGCGATCGACCTGCTCAAGGGGATCGTGATGCCGGCCATCATGTCCGCGGTGCAGCCAC
>NZ_JBSWXU010000003.1:0-85416 GCF_056160785.1 Mycobacterium sp. ABE4_509
GCCGTGCACGGTCGCCTCGCACCCGGCCAGCACGGCCGCGGCGCCGGCCAGCGCGATCGCGGTGTGGGCCGTGCGCGCCAACCGCCGCGGCCGTCGGATCACTGGACCTCCAAGGGTGTCAGGGGCCAGGCGCCGCGATCCTGCTCCGTCGATGGTTGCGCGCCCGGATGCCTAGAATATCGGGCGGATACCCACTTTGCGCTGGTCCGAAGACGTCGCCCAGGACACTGCGGTGGGCTGCCCGCCGGGCGGCCGGAGCCGGATTTCGGGGATGGGGCCTCCGTCTGGCACAATTGGGCAGTTGTCTGTGCATGGCCGGAGACGACATGCCGCGGCGGCCTCGCCGTAGTTGTCGCTTCGCCGCCGGACTCGCCCCAGACGCCCGAACACCATCGGCCCGCCGTGCTCGTCCCGAGCGCGTCACGGGCCGCCAACAGCAAGGAAGTGTGACCGATGAACACGCTGGATTTCGTCGACCAGACGTCGTTGCGTGACGATGTCCCGGACTTCGGCGCCGGCGACACCGTCAGCGTCCACGTGAAGGTGATCGAGGGCTCCAAGGAGCGCATCCAGGTCTTCAAGGGCGTGGTGATCCGCCGTCAGGGCGGCGGCTCCCGCGAGACCTTCACCGTGCGCAAGGAGAGCTACGGCGTCGGCGTCGAGCGCACCTTCCCGGTGCACTCGCCCAACATCGACCACATCGACGTCGTCACCCGCGGTGACGTTCGTCGTGCGAAGCTCTACTACCTGCGTGAGCTGCGCGGCAAGAAGGCCAAGATCAAGGAAAAGCGCTGACCCTGCCCGGGTGCCCCGCGCCCGGTGGGGTGCTGGCTACGCTGATCTCGTGACCGGACCTTCCGAACCCGACGACTCGCCCGAGCGCACGATCGAGAATCCCGATCCCGCCACTTCAGCCGAAGCTGCCGCTGATCCGGCGGACCCGGACTCCGGCACCGAGCAGGAACCTGCCAAGAAAAAGCGCGGTGCGCTGCGCGAATTCGCCATCCTGGTCAGCATCGCGCTGGTGCTGTACTACGTGATGCTGACGTTCATCGCCCGGCCGTACCTGATTCCGTCGGAGTCGATGGAACCGACTCTGCACGGCTGCAACGGCTGCGTGGGTGACCGCATCATGGTCGACAAGCTCAGCTACCGGTTCGGCTCGCCGGAGCCCGGTGATGTGGTGGTGTTCAAGGGGCCGCCGAACTGGAGCATCGGCTACCAGTCGATCCGCTCGGACAACACCGCCATCCGGTGGCTGCAGAATGCGCTGTCCTTCGTCGGGTTCGTGCCGCCGGACGAGAACGACCTGGTCAAACGTGTCATCGCGACCGGCGGACAGACGGTCGAATGCCGTGCCGACACCGGGCTGACCGTCGACGGCAAGCGCCTCGACGAGCCCTACCTCGACCCCAACACGATGATGGCCGATCCGGCGGTCTACCCGTGCCTGGGACCCGAGTTCGGGCCGGTGACCGTGCCCGAGAACCGGCTGTGGGTGATGGGGGACAACCGCACCCACTCGGCCGACTCCCGGACGCACTGCTCCAACCAGCCCGCCGACGCGCAGCGCGGCCTGATGTGCACCGGTGACCCGATGGCGGGCACCATCCCGGTGGACAATGTGATCGGTAAGGCCCAGTTCATCGCCTGGCCCCCGTCCCGGTGGGGAGGCGTGGACACGGTGAACCCCCAGACCTGACAGGAGCCCCTGACACGTGCCGGCTGCGTGGCCCCCGAGAGCGGTGATCCGCCGGTCATCGGGCCTGCGCACCTTCGAGTCCGCGCTCTACCGGGCCGGTCTGGGCCCGGTCGCCGGCGTAGACGAGGTGGGGCGCGGGGCGTGTGCCGGGCCGTTGGTGGTCGCGGCCTGTGTGCTCGGCCCCAACCGGTTGGGGAGCCTGGCGGCCCTCGACGACTCCAAGAAGCTCGACGAGGGCGAGCGGGAACGACTGTTCCCGGTGATCCGGCGGTATGCGCTGGCTTATCACGTGGTGTTCATCCCGTCGGAGGAAGTGGACCGGCGGGGGGTGCACGTGGCCAACATCGAGGGCATGCGCCGGGCGGTGGCCGGGCTGTCGGTGCGGCCCGGGTATGTGCTGTCCGACGGTTTCCGGGTGCCGGGCCTGCCGGTGCCGTCGCTGCCGGTGATCAGCGGTGACGCCGCGGCGGCCTGCATCGCGGCGGCCAGTGTGCTGGCCAAGGTCAGCCGGGACCGGTTGATGGTCGCGATGGACGACGAACACCCCGGCTACGGTTTCGCCCAGCACAAGGGGTACAGCACCCGTGCGCACAGCGCCGCGCTGAACCGGCTGGGACCGTCGCGGCAGCATCGCTATTCGTTCATCAATGTGCGGCGACTGGTCAACGGTGCCCTGCAAGCGGGAGAAGTGTCGGGAGAACACGCCGAGAAGGGGGAACCCGGGGAGCATGCAGACTTCGCGTGCGGGAAGATTGGGCCGATGAATCCGACGGACTCCGATGTACGGGGAGTCCGCCTGACTCCGATCTACATGAAGGACAGCTGAGCCGATGAGTGCCGAAGATCTCGAAAAGTACGAAACCGAGATGGAGCTCTCGCTCTACCGCGAGTACAAGGACATCGTCGGGCAGTTCAGCTACGTCGTCGAGACCGAACGGCGGTTCTACCTGGCCAACAGCGTGGAGATGGTGCCGCGCAACGCCGACGGCGAGGTGTACTTCGAGCTGCGCCTCGGTGATGCCTGGGTGTGGGACATGTACCGTCCGGCGCGCTTCGTCAAGCAGGTCCGGGTGATCACCTTCAAGGACGTCAACATCGAAGAGGTGGACAAGCCCGAGCTGCGGTTGCCGGAGTAGCCGGCACGGTGGCTGCCGGGCGGGCAGAACTCGACCAGGTCTTCGACTGGCGTGGCCGGCAGGTGCGGTGGGGGCGTGCCGGCCAGGGCCCGGCCGTGGTGTTCTGCCACGGCACGCCGTGGTCGTCGTGGCTGTGGCGGCCGTTCGCCGAGGCGCTGGCCGAGGACTTCACGGTGTACCTGTGGGACATGCCCGGCTACGGGATGTCCTCGAAGAGGGCCGAGCACCGGGTCTCCCTCGATGTGCAGGGCGAGCTGTTCGCCGACCTGTTGGCGCACTGGGGGCTGGCATCCGACGGCCGGCCCGCCCCGCATGTCGTCGCCCACGACTTCGGCGGCGCGGTGTCGCTGCGCGCCCATCTGCTGCACGACTCCCGCTACGCATCCCTGGCCCTGGTCGACGTCGTCGCGCTGTCTCCGTGGGGCTCGGAGTTCTTCCGGCTGGTCCGTGACCACGCCGACGTGTTCGCCTCGCTGCCCGCCGCCGTGCACGACGGTGCGGTGCGCGCCTATGTGTCCGGAGCCAGCCATGTGGGCCTGACCGCCGACCAACTCGACGGTCTGGTCGACCCGTGGACCGGAGACGACGGGCAGGCGGCGTTCTATCGCCAGATAGCCCAGGCCGACGAGGTCTACACCGATCAGATCGAAAGCCGCTATCCGAGTATGGATCTGCCGGTGCAGGTGGTGTGGGGGACCGAGGACACCTGGATTCCGGTCGACGCTGCGCGGCGGCTGGCCGCGACCATCCCGGGAGCCGGGTTGTCGCTGGTGCCCGGTGCGGGTCACCTCATCCAGCTCGACCAGCCGGTCGCGCTCGCGACGATCCTGCGGACCTGGTTGCCGGCGAGTCCCTGATCGGCGCCGGTCTGTCCTCACCGCGCCGGGGCGAGATCACCTGCTGGAAGAGTTCGGCCATCTCGTCGCCCGGTCCCGCGGGTCGCGATCGCCTGGCTGTTGACCAAAGGCAACCGGTTCGGCGTCGGCATCGCTCCGATTCCGGGCACCAATCGCGTCGGCCGCGTCGAGGAGAACGTCGCCGCCGACGCCGTCGAGCTGACCGCCGAGCAGATCGAGACACTGGACTACCTGACACCACCGGTGGGAGACCACCACAACGAGGCACAGATGGCGATGACCGACCGCTGAGCGCAGTCCCCGGCGGGGAACCGGGTTTCCTACACTGACCCGGTGACCGTCAACGCTGACCCCATGCGTCCCCTGGCCGGAGTGAGAGTCGTCGAGATCTCCAGTTTCGTCGCGGTACCGCTGGCCGGGATGACGCTGGCCCAGCTCGGCGCCGAGGTGGTGCGCGTCGACCCGATCGGCGGGGCCGCCGACTACCACCGGTGGCCGCTGACCGAGGCCGGCGACAGCATCTACTGGGCCGGGCTGAACAAGGGCAAGCGGTCGCTGGCCGTCGACATGCGCTCCGAGCAGGGCCAGCAGCTGGTCGCCCGGTTGATCGGTGACAGCGGGGTGTTCATCACCAATGCCGCCGGCCGGCAATGGCATTCCTACGAGGTCCTCAAGGGACTTCGCCCCGACCTGATCCAGGTCGAGGTGTCCGGGCGGGCTGACGGGGGCACGGCCGTCGACTACACCATCAACGCCGCCATCGGTTTCCCGTTGGTCACCGGGCCGGCCGGGCTGGCCGACCCGGTCAACCATGTGTTGCCCGCCTGGGATGTGTCCTGCGGGATCTACGCCGCGCTGTCGGTGGTCACCGCGCTGCGGCACCGCGACGCGACCGGAGCCGGCCAGCACATCGGTATTCCGCTGGAGAACGTCGCGCTCGCCACGGCCGGGAACCTGAGCCTGCTGACCGAGTCGATGGTCAACGGCACCTCGCGGGAACGCATCGGCAACGCGGTCTACGGCACCTACGGGCAGAACTTCACCAGCAGCGACGGCGTCGCCTTCATGGTCGTCGCGCTGACCGGGCGGCACTTCCGCGATCTGACCGCCATGACCGGAACCGAGCAAGCCGTTGCCGCACTGGCGGAGTCGCTGGGGGCGGACTTCACCGACGAAGGGGAGCGGTTCCGGCACCGCGACGCGCTGTCGGGACTGTTCGGCGAATGGTTCGGCACACACACCGGTGCCGAGGTCGCCACGGCGCTGGCGGCGACCTCGGTGCTGTGGGAGCGCTACCAGAGTTTCGCGCAGGCCTCCGTCGACCCCCGGGTCACCGACAACCCGCTGTTCACCGAGCTCGATCAGCCGGGTGTCGGGCGCTATCTCGCTGCGGGCCTGCCGCTGTCGATCGACGGCACCTATCCCGCGGCGGTCGCCGCCCCGGCCCTGGGTGACGACACCGCGGCCGTGCTCGGTGAATGGCTGTCGCTGGACGGCGGGGAGATCGAGGAACTGCTCGGGTCGGGCACCGTGGCGTGAGCGTGCTGCTCGACCTGCTCGACGTCACCGACGCCGGTTCTGACACCTGGCGCGGCCGGGCCAGCGGCCCGGCCGGCAAGCGGGCCTACGGCGGTCAGCTGATGGCCCAGTGCCTGGCCGCGGCCAGCCGCACGGTGGACCCGGTGAAGGCGCCGACCGTCATGCACCTGCAGTTCCTGCGCGGCGGTGACGCCGGCGAACCCGTCGACTACCGCGTCGAGCGGGTCTACGACGGCCGCACCGCCGCCTCCCGCCGGGTCGAATCGCACCAGGGCGACAGACTGTTGACGACCGCCACGGTCTCCTTCGCCGCCGCGCTTCCCGGCCCCGAACACGGTCAGCGCCGGCTGCCGCACGATCCGGCGTCGCTACCCGAGACCGGGCCGGCCGGGCCGGCGCCGTCGATGCCGCTCGACGAACTCGACATCAGGTTCGTCGACGACGCCGACGACACCGGGTTCGTGCGCCGACTGTGGTGGCGGACGAAGGTCGACGTTCCCGCAGACCCGTTGTGGCACAGCCTGGTCGCGGTCTACGTCACCGACGTGTACCTGATCGATCCGGCGTTGCAGGTGCACGGGCACTCGATGCGCTCGCGCAGCCACCGCAGCGGCACCACCGATTCCTCGGTCTGGTTCCACCGCCGGATCCGGGCCGACCGGTGGAACCTGCTGGAATGCCGCTCGCCGGCGGCGGGCCGGGGCCGCGGGGTCGTCTCCGCCAGCCTGATCGGCGCCGACGGCGAGATCGCGGCCACCCTCGTCCAGGAGGGGCTCATCGCCGAGCGCGAGTGACGAACTCGCGCAGCCGATCACATCCGTCCGTAGCGGCTGCGTACGAAGCTGTAGATGCCGAACGCGGCGATTCCGAGGGCCGCGAGGATCAACAGGAACTTCCCGAACGGCGCCTGGCCGAGCGTCTTGATCGCCGCGTCGAGCCCGCTGGCCTTCGACGGGTCGGCCTGCAGCGTCGCGACGATCACCAGGAGCCCGGCGCCGCCGAGCACGACTCCCTTGGCGGTGTAGCCCGCCACTCCGGAGGCGACGATCGCCGTGCCGCCGGAGACCCGCAATTCGTCGAGGAACTTGCGTGCCACCCCCTTGTAGACGTGGTAGCCGCCGACCGCGGCGATGCCGAGGCCGACCACGATGAGCACCGCCTTGCCCCAGCCGGACTGCATCAGCTGGGCCGACAGGCCCGCGTTCTGCCGGCTGTCGGAGGTGCCGCCGCCCATGGCGAAGCGCGCCGCCGACAACGCGATCCCGAAGCTGACGACGGCCAGCGCCAGCGATTTGGCCCGATCCCACCACGCATTGTCGTCCCCGCCGCTCTTCTCACCCGGTTTCGAGCCCAGCAGCGCCTCGGCCAGCCGCCAGAGTCCCAGTGCGGCCAATCCGATTGCGGCAGCCCACAACACGAAGGTGCCGCCGGGCTGGCCGGCCAGCGTGGCCAGGGCGCCGGATTGGTCGGCGTTGCCACCGCCGCCGCCGACGGCGAGCTGCAGCACGATGTAGCCGAGCAGCAGGTGCAGGATGCCGCTGGCGGCGAAACCCACCCGCGCGGTGTTCTCGAACGCGTTGCTGTCGGTGGCACGGTCTGCCGCGCTGTGCAGTGAGTCCGGTACCGAGCCGGATCCGGTTCTGGTGGCCATGCGGTCCTCCCGATCGACGATGGCAGCGGCATACCCCGCGGTTGACGATGCCGAAACCGCGTATCTCGGCTGGATCTGGGGATGAACCCCGGTTTGGGGAGCGATGCTGCGACCGGGCACCGACCTGTCGGGGCCGCGCCGCACGGTGAGCCCATGAGCACAACGGATCGCCGCGCCGAGATCGGCGCGTTGGGTGAGCAACTGGCCGTTGACTATCTGCAGCAGCAGGGGCTGCGGGTGCTGGCCCGCAACTGGCGCTGCCGCTACGGCGAACTGGACGTGGTCGCCGCCCACGACGCCACCGGCACCGCGGTGTTCGTCGAGGTGAAGACCCGCACCGGTGACCGGTTCGGCGGTGTCGAGCAGGCGGTGACCCCGGCCAAGGTCAGGCGGCTGCGCCGGCTGGCCGGCCTGTGGCTGGCCCAGCAGGACACCCGCTGGGCCGCGGTGCGCATCGACGTGGTCACGATCCGGCTGGGCCGCCGGCCCGCTCCCGAGCTCACCCACATCCAGGGGGTGTCGTGATGGCGCTGGGCAGAGCCTTCTCGGTGGGGATGCGCGGGGTGGACGGTCAGATCGTCGAGATCGAGGCCGACATCACCTCCGGTCTGCCCGGGGTGCATCTGGTCGGGTTGCCCGATGCCGCGCTGCAGGAATCGCGGGACCGGGTGCGCGCGGCGATCACCAACGCCGGGTTCGAATGGCCGATGGCCCGGCTGACCCTGGCGCTGTCGCCGGCGACGCTGCCGAAGACCGGATCGATGTACGACCTCGCGCTGGCCACCGTCGTGCTCTCGGCGCAGGACAAGAAGAGCTGGCCGCGGCTGGAGAAGACCGTCCTGCTCGGCGAACTCGCCCTCGACGGGCGGGTGCGTCCGGTCAACGGGGTGTTGCCCGCGGTGCTCGCCGCCGCGAAGCAGGGCTGGCAGGCGGTCGTCGTGCCGGTGGACAACCTGGCCGAGGCCAGCCTGGTGGGTGGCGTCGAGGTGTTCGGGGTGCACACCCTGCACCAGCTGTGGTCGTGGCTGGCCGGCAACCAGGACCTGCAACCGCGTATCGACAACCCGCCGGTGTCGACGAGCAGAGACATGGATCTGGCCGACGTCGTCGGTCAGACGCCGGCGCGTTACGCGATCGAAGTGGCCGCGGCGGGCGCCCACAACATCGTCATGACCGGTCCGCCGGGAGTGGGCAAGACGATGCTGGCCCAGCGACTCCCCAGTCTGCTGCCGGATCTCTCGCCGGCGGAGTCGCTGGAGGTCACCGCGATCCACTCGGTGGCCGGGCTGCTGACCGGCGAGGCCCCGCTGATCACCCGCCCGCCCTTCGTCGCGCCACACCACACCTCCAGCGTGGCCGCACTCGTCGGCGGTGGAAGCGGGCTGGCACGCCCCGGCGCGGTCAGCCGAGCCCACCGCGGCGTGTTGTTCCTCGACGAGTTCGCCGAGATCAACGCCAGGGCGTTGGAGGCGATGCGCACACCGCTCGAGGACGGTGAAATCCAGCTGGCCCGGCGCGACGGGGTCGCCCGGTATCCGTCCCGTTTCCAGCTCGTGCTCGCGGCAAACCTGTGTCCCTGCGCGCCACCGGACCCGCGCGATTGCGTCTGCGGGGCCGCCGACAGACGCCGCTACCGCACCCGGCTGTCCGGGCCGTTGCTCGACCGGGTGGATCTTCGCGTCGAGATGCACGCCTCGCGGGCGGGTTCGTTCATCACCGAGGACGGCGAGTCGACATCGGCGGTGCGCCAGCGGGTCTGGTCGGCCCGACTGGCTGCCGAGGAACGCTGGCGGCCCTACGGCATCAGCACCAACGCCGAGGTGAGCGGAGCGCTGCTGCGGCGCCGGTTCCGTCCCTGTGCGGCCGCGATGGCTCCGCTGCGCACAGCCGTCGACCGCGGGGCGCTGAGCATCCGGGGCGTCGACCGCACCGTGCGGGTCGCCTGGACATTGTGCGACCTGGCCGGGCGCACCTCACCCAGCACCGAGGACGTCACCAAAGCACTGTCCTTCCGACAGGCGGGCCCGCACTGATGGACGAACAGACCCGCCGTGCCTGGGCCTATCTGTCCCGGGTCGCCGAACCGCCCAATCCGCACCTGGCCGAACTGGCTGACCTGGTCGGGCCGGTCGAGGCAGCCGAGCGCATCCGGCGTGGCGACCTGGAAAGCCAGCCGCTGCAGCGCGCCACTTCGGCGCGCCGTGAGATGGACTGTGCACGAAAAGATCTAGAGACCCTGGACCGGCTGGGTGGCCGGCTGATGGTCGCCGGCGGCCAGGAGTGGCCCGGCGTCGCGTTCGCCGGGTTCGACCACGTGGACAAGCAACGCAGACCCCAGGGTCATCCGCCGGCGGTGCTGTGGGTGGTCGGGCCGGCATCGCTGGTCGACGTCGCCGAGCGCTCCGCGGCGCTGGTCGGGACCCGCGCGGCATCTGCCTACGGTGAGCACGTCGCCGGGGACCTGGCAGTGGGCCTGGTCGAGCGTGACGTCGCCGTCGTCTCCGGCGGCGCCTACGGCATCGACGGAGCCGCGCACCGGGCGACGCTGGCCGTCGAGGGGCTGACCGCCGCGGTGCTCGCCTGCGGCATCGACGTGCCCTATCCGTCCGGGCACTCGGCGCTGCTGCACCGGGTCGGCCGCCACGGCGTGGTGGTCAGCGAGTACCCGCCTGGGGTGCGGCCGACCCGCCGGCAGTTCCTGTCGCGCAACCGCCTCGTCGCCGCACTGAGCCGGGCCACGGTCGTGGTCGAGGCCGGGGTGCGCAGCGGTGCGGCGAACACCGCCGGATGGGCTGACGCGCTGGGACGGCCGGTCGGCGCGGTACCCGGGCCGGTCACCTCGGCGTCCTCGGTCGGCTGCCACGCGTTGCTCGCCGCCCAGCGGGCCGCGGTGATCACCCGAGCGGCCGACATCGTCGAACTGGCCGGGCGGATGGGTGAGATCGCCCCGGAGCTCGCACGCCCTGTCACCGACATCGACCTGCTCGACGACACCGAACTGTCGGTCTACGAGGCGCTGCCCCGGCGCGGCAGCCGCACCATCGACGAGATTGCCGTCACAGCCGGTCTACCGGTCACCGAGGTGTTGGGCCCGCTGACCATGCTCGACGTGCGAGGTCTGGTGAGACAGGCCGACGGCCGCTGGCAGCTGGCCAAAGGCTGACCAGATGCTGAGGCCCTGCGACCGGAATCGCGCTCGTATAGTCGAACAGGTCAACTCCAGCGCAAAGGACATGAAGTGGCAGGACGTCCCGTGCACACCTTCGAGGTGGTGCGTACCGAGCAGCTCACCCCGCATGTGGTGCGGGTGGTGCTCGGCGGTTCAGCGAAGGGAACGGGGTTCGACACGTTCACCCCGAACAACTACACCGACTCGTATGTGAAGCTGGTGTTCGTCGGCGACGACGTCGACATCACCGGGCTGGCGCGACCGCTGACCCTCGACAGCTTCAACACCCTGCCGCCGGACCAGCGGCCGACGGTGCGCACCTACACCGTGCGGCACGCCGACGTGGCGCGCCGTGAGATCACCATCGACTTCGTCGTGCACGGCGAGCACGGCGTGGCCGGACCGTGGGCCGCCTCGGCCACCCCGGGACAGCGGATCTTCGTAATGGGCCCCAGCGGCGCATACTCGCCCGACCCGTCGGCCGACTGGCACCTGCTCGCCGGTGACGAGGCGGCGATCCCCGCCATCAGCGCCGCGCTGGAGGCACTGCCCGACGACGCGGTGGGCAAGGCGTTCATCGAGGTGGCCGGGCCCGAAGACCAGGTGGAACTGACCGCGCCGGCCGGGGTCGAGGTGTTCTGGATCTACCGTGGCGGCCGCGCCGACCTGGTTGCCGAAGACAGCGCCGGCGACCACGCGCCGCTGATCGCGGCGGTCAAGGAGGCGGCCTGGCTGCCCGGCCAGGTCCAGGTCTTCATCCACGGCGAAGCCCAGACCGTGATGCACAACCTGCGGCCCTACATCCGTAAGGAACGCGGCGTCGACGCCAAGTGGGCGTCCTCGATCTCCGGCTACTGGCGGCGCGGCCGCACCGAGGAGACGTTCCGGCAGTGGAAACAGGAACTGGCCAAGGCGGAGTCGAAATAGCCCTGCCGCACCCGGTGCCGATGGCACGCTGGGGCCATGTCTTTCGGTAACTACCAACTCGAGATCTATCTGCAGGGCCTGTCCGGGGTGCTGCCGACACTGCCGATGGACTACGCGGGCTGGGAGGCCAAGGCCGAGGTGGCCATGCCCCCGTCGATCTGGTCCTACGTGGCCGGTGGCGCCGGAGACGAGAACACCCAGCGCGCCAACCGCACCGCATTCGATCGATGGGGTCTGATGCCACGGATGCTCGTCGGCGCCACCGACCGCGACCTGTCCGTCGAGCTGTTCGGCATGACCCTGCCGTCGCCGATCTTCATGGCCCCGGTCGGCGTGATCGGGCTGTGCGCCCAAGGCGGCCACGGCGACCTGCTTGCGGCCCGTGCGGCCGCCCGCACCGGCGTCCCGCTGGCGGTGTCCACCCTGACCGAAGACCCGCTCGAGGACATCGCGGCCGAATTCGGTGACACACCAGGATTTTTCCAGCTCTACACCCCGACCGATCGCGACCTGGCCGCCAGCCTCGTGTCCCGCGCCGAAGCGGCCGGATACAAGGCGATCATGGTGACTCTGGACACCTGGATCCCGGGCTGGCGGCCCCGCGACCTGTCCATGTCCAACTTCCCGCAGCTGCGGGGACGCTGCCTGGCCAACTACACCAGCGACCCGGTCTTCCGCGCCGCGCTGGACCAGCCTCCCGAAGAGAACATGGCGGCCACCGTCATGAACTGGGTGCAGCTCTTCGGCAACCCGCTGACCTGGGACGACCTTCCGTGGCTGCGTTCGCTGACCGATCTTCCGCTGGTTCTCAAAGGCATCTGCCACCCCGACGACGTCCGGCGGGCCCGCGACGGCGGGGTCGACGGCATCTACTGCTCCACCCACGGCGGACGCCAGGCCAACGGTGGACTGCCCGCCATCGACTGCCTGCCCGGCGTGGTGGAGGCGGCCGACGGTCTGCCCGTGCTGTTCGACTCGGGTGTGCGCAGCGGCACCGACATCGTCAAAGCCCTCGCGCTGGGGGCCACCGCGGTGGGCATCGGCCGTCCGTACGCCTACGGGCTGGCCATCGGCGGGGAAGACGGCCTGGTGCACGTGTTGCGCTCGCTGCTGGCCGAGGCGGACCTGACCATGGCGGTCGACGGCTATCCGACGCTGGCCGATCTCACTCCGGAAACGCTGCGGCGCGTCACCTGACCGCCACCGCCGCGGTCTGCGACGGTGGGCCGGTGGAGGCCTTCCTGGAGGAGTTCGACGAATACCTCGCACTGCAGCGGGGCCGCTCCGAGCACACCCGCCGCGCCTACCTCGGTGACCTGCGCTCGTTGTTCGCGTTCCTGGCCGAGCGCAACCCCGAAGCCGGGCCGGAGAGCCTGAACCTGCCGGTGCTGAGGTCCTGGCTGGCCGCCCAGGCCTCCGCCGGGACCGCGCGCGCCACGTTGGCCCGCCGCACCTCGGCGGTCAAGACGTTCACCGCGTGGGCGGTGCGCCTCGGCCTGCTCGCCGAGGATCCCGCCGCTCGCCTGCAGGTGCCCAAGGCCGGGCGCACGCTGCCGTCGGTGCTGCGGCCCGAACAGGCCGCGCAAGCCCTGGGCGCCGCGGAGTCCGGTGCACAGCAAGGCGATCCGCTGGCATTGCGGGATCTGTTGATCGTGGAGATGCTCTACGCCACCGGTATCCGGGTCAGCGAGCTGTGCGGCCTCGACATCGACGACGTCGACCAGTCCCGCCGGGTGCTGCAGGTGCTGGGCAAGGGCAACAAGCAACGCACCGTGCCCTACGGCGAACCCGCGCAGGCCGCGCTGTCGGCGTGGCTGGCCCAGGGGCGCCCGGAGCTGGTGACCGGGCAGTCCGGCCCCGCGCTGCTGCTGGGTGTGCGTGGCCGCCGGCTGGACCCCCGCCAGGCGCGCACCGTGGTGCACCAGACCATGGCGTCGGTGCCCGGCGCACCCGACCTGGCTCCGCACGGGTTGCGTCACAGCGCGGCCACCCACCTGCTCGAAGGCGGGGCCGACCTGCGCGTGGTCCAGGAGCTGCTGGGTCATTCCTCGCTGGCGACCACTCAGCTCTACACCCACGTCAGCGTGGCGCGGCTGCGTGCGGTGCACGAACAGGCCCACCCGCGGGCGTGACGCCCACAGGTGCTCAGGCGACCGGCTTGAGCCGGATCGGCGTGGTGGCCAGCAGCCCGACCGGGTCCACATAGTCGGCCCGCGCGGCCGGCCCCCACATCGCGCCCCAGTGCAGGCACGCCGGCGCCGCGCAGCCGGGGTGACCGGGGATGACCACCCCGAGCACCGTTCCGGCACCGACCGTCTGTCCCCGCCGCACGGCCGGGTCGACCGGCTCATAGCTGGTGCGCAGGCCGCCGGCATGCGCGATCGACACCAGCGGCCGGTCGGCGAGCTGCCCGGCGAACACCACGGTGCCGGCGGCGGCCGCATACACCGGCTGTCCGGCGGTGGCCGCCAGGTCCACGCCGCGGTGGCCGCGGTGCCAGTTCGGGGACGGCGCGTCGAACACCCGTAGCAGTGCCGGTCGTGGCCGCAGCGGCCACTCGAGGCGTGCGCCGTCGCCCCAGGCCGGTGCGACCGACAGCATCAGTGCCACACCCGCGAGCGTCAGAATTCGCATCAGCCCAGTTCAGCGGGTCGGCAGCGGTGCGCGCCAGGGCGAAGTGCCGACCCTGTGGACAACCCGGATGCGCTGGTCATCGGTGGTCAAAGCACCCTGTTACAGCGTGTAAACTGCTAACCGCAACTCGCTTGCGCGGGTTGACTTCGCGCGTCAGCGGCACGAACCCAATGGTTCGTTACCTCGCATGCCGGGCGGTCCCGTCCCCAGGTCGGGTCCGGCATCGAAGCAGGCGCCAGGGTCCGGCTCACCCGATGCCGGACGACAACCGACAACTGAAGGTAAAGCACAACCATGGCTGTTGTAACCATGAAGCAGCTGCTCGACAGCGGCACCCACTTCGGGCACCAGACCCGTCGCTGGAACCCCAAGATGAAGCGGTTCATCTTCACCGACCGCAATGGCATCTACATCATCGACCTGCAGCAGACGCTGACCTACATCGACAAGGCGTACGAGTTCGTCAAGGAGACCGTCGCGCACGGCGGCTCGATCATGTTCGTCGGCACCAAGAAGCAGGCCCAGGAATCCATCGCCGAAGAGGCCACCCGGGTGGGCATGCCCTATGTCAACCAGCGCTGGCTGGGCGGCATGCTGACCAACTTCTCCACCGTGCACAAGCGCCTGCAGCGGCTCAAGGAGCTCGAGGCCATGGAGCAGACCGGTGGCTTCGAGGGTCGCACCAAGAAGGAAATCCTGATGCTGACCCGCGAGAAGAACAAGCTCGAGCGGTCGCTCGGCGGTATCCGCGACATGCAGAAGGTGCCCAGCGCGGTGTGGGTCGTCGACACCAACAAGGAGCACATCGCCGTCGGAGAGGCCCGCAAGCTGGGCATCCCGGTGATCGCGATCCTGGACACCAACTGTGACCCCGACCTCGTCGACTACCCGATCCCGGGCAACGACGACGCCATCCGCTCGGCCGCACTCCTGACCAAGGTGATCGCCTCCGCGGTCGCCGAGGGCCTGCAGGCCCGCGCCGGCGCCGGCTCCGGTGCGGACAAGGCCGAGGCCGAATCCGCCGAACCGCTCGCCGAGTGGGAGCAGGAGCTGCTCGCGGGCGCGACCACGTCCGCACCCGACGCCGCGTCGGACGAGGCCGCAACCACTTCCTAATCGAACCTCGTCGCGAAAGGCTGAAATGGCTAACTACACCGCTGCCGACGTCAAGCGCCTCCGGGAGCTGACCGGTGCCGGAATGATGGACTCGAAGAACGCCCTGGTCGAGGCCGGCGGCGACTTCGACAAGGCTGTCGAACTGCTGCGTATCAAGGGTGCCAAGGACGTCGGCAAGCGTGCCGAGCGTGCCACTGCCGAGGGCCTGGTCGCAGCCAAGGACGGCGCGCTCATCGAGCTGAACTCCGAGACGGACTTCGTCGCCAAGAACGCCGAGTTCCAGACCGTGGCCGACCAGATCGTGGCGGCCGCCGCGGCGGCCAAGGCCACCGACCTGGACGCGCTCAAGGCTGCCAAAGTGGGCGACACCACCGTCGAGCAGACCATCGCCGATCTGTCGGCGAAGATCGGCGAGAAGCTCGAGCTTCGGCGGGTGGCGTTCTTCGACGGCACGGTGGAGACCTACCTGCACAAGCGTGCCGCCGACCTGCCGCCTGCGGTCGGTGTGCTCGTCGAGTACGAGGGTTCGGACAAAGAGGCCGCCCACGCCGTCGCTCTGCAGATCGCTGCTCTGAAGGCCCGCTACCTCACCCGTGCGGACGTGCCGGAGGACATCGTCGCCAACGAGCGGCGCATCGCCGAGCAGACCGCCAAGGAGGAGGGCAAGCCCGAACAGGCGCTGCCCAAGATCGTCGAGGGTCGGGTGAACGGCTTCTACAAGGACGTCGTGCTGCTCGATCAGCCGTCGGTGTCCGACAACAAGAAGACGGTCAAGGCCCTGCTCGACGAGGCCGGCGTGACCGTGACCCGGTTCGTCCGCTTCGAGGTCGGCCAGGCGTAGTCCCCGCGATCAGGCGCACAGGTCCCCGCACACCCCAGGGTGTGCGGGGACCTTTTTCGGCGGGAGGGTGGCGGGCTTTGCCGGTGACCCCCCACCGAGCCGCGGTACGCCCTGGTACCGTCGGGCCATGGATCGCATCAGCGCATTTGCCGACGACGCCATGGGCGAGCTCGACGCCATCGGTCTGGTGGACGCCCTGCAGGCGGGGGCGGTGTCGGCCGCCGAGGTCATCGAGGCCGCCATCGCCCGCACCGAAGCGGTGAACCCGGCGCTGAACGGACTGGCCTACGAGGCCTACGACCGCGCCAGGGCCCGCGTCCGGCTCCCCGCGCCCTACGGTGGATTCTTCGACGGAGTACCGACTTTCATCAAGGACAACGTGGCGGTCGCCGGGATGCCGACCATGGAGGGCACCGACGCGTGGGACCCGCGTCCGGCGGCCGACGACGGCGACTTCGCCCGGGCTTATCTGGCCACCGGGCTGGTGCCGCTGGGCAAGACGATGCTCTCGGAGTTCGGCTTCAGCGCGTCGGCGGAGCACCCCCGGCTGGGGCCGGTGCGCAACCCGTGGCACACCGAGCACACCGCCGGCGCCTCGTCGTCGGGCTCGGGGGCTTTCGTCGCCGCCGGTGTGGTGCCCATCGCCCACGCCAACGACGGGGGCGGGTCGATCAGGATCCCGGCAGCCTGCAACGGACTGGTCGGGCTCAAACCCACCCGGGGACGGCTCCCGCTGGACGCCAACATGCGTCAGATGCCGTTGCGCATCGTGCACAACGGGGTGGTGACCCGCACGGTGCGTGACACGGCGGCCTTCTACCGGGAGATGGAACGGGTGCATGCCGCGGCCAAACTGCCCCCCGTCGGCGACGTCACCGGCCCGAGCGCAGAGCGGCTTCGCATCGCGGTGTGCACCCGGTCCATTGCCCGCGAAGCCGACCCCGAGGTCGCCGAGCTGACGCGCAAGACAGCCACGCTGCTGGAACGGCTCGGTCACCGGGTCACGACGATCGACAATCCGGTGCCGCGCCGGTTCATGGACGACTTCCTGCTCTACTGGTCGTTTCTGGCGTTCGCCTTGGTGCGGGGTGGGCGGCGCACCTTCGGGGAGAGCTTCCAGCGCGACCGCCTCGACAACCTCACGCTCGGTCTGGAGCGCCACGCCGCGCGCCGTCTGCACAGGTTGCCGGCTGCGGTGACACGGTTGGCCCGCACGCACCGGATCACGTCGCGACTGACTTCGGATTTCGACGTGATGCTGACGCCGACGCTGGCCGATGTCACGCCGCGCATCGGTTATCTCGACCCGACCTCGGACTATCAGCAGATCATCGACCGGCTCATCGACTGGGTCGCGTTCACCCCGTTGCAGAATGCGACCGGGGAGCCGGCGATCTCGTTGCCGCTGGCCGAGTCGGCATCCGGGCTGCCGGTCGGGATGATGTTCGCCGCCGGACGAGGTCAGGAGCGGCGCCTGCTCGAACTGGCCTTCGAGCTCGAGCAGGCGCAGCCCTGGCCCACCGTGCACGGCTGACCCGCCCGTGGGGTGGGACGCAGCGGTGACGACGAAATCCGTTGCCGTGTAGACACATCGCCGTAACAGGGCGGCGGTCCTGTTAACTCCGTCGACACGGCGGACGGCTGCCGGTGAAACGAGGCGCTCGCACCATCGCTAGGTGTGGAGACCAGTCGGGCCGGCCGGGTGACTCCACGCGTCCGGACGTGCCGGGGCTCCCGGCGGCTTCCCACTCCCTGAATCGGACGACGCGAAGGATCCAGCCCGATGACCATGGACAGCACCGCGGTGCGCGACGACGAGGCCGCGGGCGCCACCGGGTATCCGCTCGACCCGCTCAGCGGAGCCGAGATCGAGGCTGCGGCCGCAATCATCGCCGGCAGTGAATACGCAACCCCGACAACTCGTTTCGTCATGATCCAGCTCGCCGAGCCGGAGAAGACCACATCGCTGACCTTCGCGGGCATGGATGTGGCGCGCCGGGCCTTTCTGACCATCTACGACTCCGCGGCCAAGATGGTCTACGAGGCCGTCGTGGACCTCGGTGCGCGGGCCATCGACTCGTGGACGCCGGTGCCGGGGCGGTTCCCGTCCTACCTCGTCGAGCACATGACCGGTGTCGAAGAGGTGGTGCGTGCCGACCCGCGCTGGCAGCAGGCGATGCGCAGGCGCGGGGTCACCGACTTCGACCTGGCGATGGTGGATCCCTGGCCGGCCGGCTACTACGGGCCCGAGGACCACTACGACGGCTCGGCGCTGATTTGCCGCCCGCTGACGTTCATGCGGGCCGCCCCGTCCGAACACGGCTACGCCCGCCCGGTCGAGGGCCTGATCGTGAAGTTCAGCCTCGACGAGATGAAGGTTATCGACATCGAGGATCACGGTGTGGTGCCGCTGCCCCCGACCGCGGGCAACTACACCGAGCAGTTCATGTTCGACCCCGACAACCGGCCGGCCTTCACCCAGTTCCGCGATGACGTCAAACCCATCGAGATCACCCAGCCCGACGGGCCGAGCTTCACCGTGGACGGCTGGAAGGTGCAATGGCAGAAGTGGTCCCTGCGGATTGGATTCAATCCCCGGGAGGGCATCACCCTGCACGAGGTCACCTACACCGATCGGGGCCAGACCCGGCCGGTCATGTACCGGGCGTCGCTGGCCGAGATGGTGGTGCCCTACGGTGACACCTCACCCACGCACTGGAACAAGAACGTGTTCGACATGGGTGAGGTGGGGATGGGTTTCTCGGCCAATCCGTTGACGCTGGGCTGTGACTGCCTTGGCGAGATCCACTACTTCGACGCCACGCTCAACGATTCGACGGGCAACGCCGTCACCATCCCGAACGCCATCTGCATGCACGAGGAGGACTTCGGGATCTCCTGGAAGCACACCGACTTCCGTACCGAAGAGGTCGAGGTGCGCCGCTCGCGGCGGCTGGTCATCTCGATGATCTGCACGGTGGGCAACTACGAATACGGCTTCTTCTGGTATTTCTACAACGACGCCTCGGTGGAGGTGGAGGTCAAACTCTCCGGCGTGCTGACCACCGGTGCAGTGCCCGACGGGGAGACGCCGCGATGGGGAAAGATGGTGGCGCCCAACATCTACGGACCCAACCATCAGCACTTCTTCAACTTCCGGCTCGACATGAGCATCGACGGGGCGCACAACAGCGTCTACGAGGTCGACTCGATCCCCGAGCCCGATCCGGCCCTCAATCCGCACCGCAACGCGTGGATCACCCGGGACAAGCTGGTGGCGTCGGAGGCCGACGGTGCCCGGGACTGGAACTGGCAGACCGGCCGGTACTGGAAGGTGGCCAACCCGTCGAAACTCAACGAACTGGGCCAACCGGTCGCCTACAAGCTGATGCCCCGCGACGTTGTGCCGGTCATGGTGCAGGAGGGCTCCTACATCTATGACCGGGCCCGGTTCGTCCAGCACAATCTGTGGGTCACCCGCTACGACCCGGCCGAGCGGTTCCCCGCCGGCGACTACATGTACCAGTGCGCCGAGCCGCAGGGCCTGCCCCAGTACATCGCCGACGACGCACCGCTCGAGGACACCGACGTGGTGCTCTGGTACACCGTCGGCGCTCACCATGTGGTGCGTCCGGAGGACTGGCCGGTCATGCCGTGCGCCTACACCGGATTCCATCTCAAGCCGATCGGTTTCTTCGACGGCAACCCGGCCCTGGACCTGCCGCCGTCCCCGCCCAAGGCCTGCCACGGTCACTGACCGGCACGCGTGGTGCTGTGTCCGGGGCGTCGCCTCCGGCGGCGCAGGCGATTTGTGAACTTCCTGACATGGGCTTTGCTGGGGAAGGTGGCCCCGGCGCGTTCAGCCATCCGGGACTTAGGTTAGGCATGGCATTGCTGAATCTGCCGATGGCGTACAGCCAGGCCCGATCGCCTCGAGTCTGAACCTGATTCGCTCGGCGTCGGGCCCGTGGCCGCGGGGAGAAGCTCGTCGATGCTCGTCCCGGCCGGCAACCCGGTTTGCCGAGTTCCCGGCCGGGCAATTCTGGCAAACATTTGGCACGGCACTGTCAGGTGGTCGTGCGAGGTGATCGCCGCTCAACCCGCCGCTCTGGCTACCGGAAACCGTTGTGTCGAGTATTGTTTGGCTGTCCATGCGATCGCCGACGGACACGAGAGGTTGTGATGGCCGTCCAAGCAGTCGAGGGCGCGCGTAGCGGGCAGCGACGAGCCCCGTCCGGGCCGAAGCGGGCCCTGCACATGGGTTCGCTGGGAACGCTGATCAAGTTCTCCGCCGATCTGATCGCCGCCTCTGTCGCCTCGGTTGTGGGCCTGATGTGGGTGCAGTCCAGCGGGCTGCCGATGCCCCCGCTGTGGATGATGGCGTTCTACGCGCCGACCGTGATCGCCCTGGCCGCACTCCGCCTGAACTACCGCCGCACGCTGAGCTGGACCTACCTCGAGGAGTTCGTCTCGGTCCAGACCACCGCGGCGCTGGGCGCGATGCTGCTGCTCAGCGGCATGGTGCTCACCGGCGTCACCGGCGACCTGGGTCAGTCGGTGGCCAGGGTCTGGATGGTCTACGCGCTGCTGCTGCCGATCGGGCGCTGGACGGCGCTGGCCGGCAAGCGCCGGCTGCGCAAACACGAGTATCTGCAGTCCCCGACGCTGATCCTCGGCAACGGGGCGGTCGCCGGCGAGCTGGCCAAGCGGTTCATCGACAGCCCCGAGTACGGCGTGCTGCCCGTCGGTCTGGTCGACGCCGACCCGCCGTGGCACTCGTCGCGCGCCGGCCCCCGAACCGACGACTACTCGATTCCGGTGGTGGGAACACCGGACACCATCGTCGAGGCCATCAAGCAGACCGGTGCCGAAGCGGTCGTCGTCGCGTTCTCGCGGACACCGGATCGCGAACTGACCCGGGCGATCCGGCTGTCCCGACTGGCCGGGCTCAAGATCTGGGTGGTGCCCCGGATGTTCGACACCGTCGGCAAGCGGGCCAGGGTGGACTACGTCGGCGCGCTGCCGCTGCTGGTGTTGTCGTCCACGAGTCCCAAGGGCTGGCAGTTCGCCACCAAGCACATCGCCGACCGCGTAGTCGGGTTCGCATTCCTGATGCTCCTCTCGCCGATCTTCCTGGTTCTGATGGCTGCGGTCCGCCTGTCTTCGCCGGGGCCGGTGTTCTACCGGCAGCCCCGCGTGGGGCGCGACGGCGTGGTTTTCGACTGCCTGAAATTCCGTTCGATGGTGGAAGCGCCCGAGTCGGAACCCACCGCCGAGTCGGAGACCGACCGCGCGCCCGGCGGCGTCGAAGGGCAGGTGGACCGGCGCACCCGGATCGGCAAGATCATGCGGGCGACCTCTCTGGACGAACTTCCCCAGTTGATCAACGTCGTCCGGGGCGAGATGAGCCTGATCGGACCCCGTCCCGAACGCCCGGAGTTCGTCGACGTTTTCAATGCCCAGGTCCGGCTCTACGGCGAACGTCACCGGGTCAAGGCGGGCATGACCGGTTGGGCCCAGGTGCACGGCCTGCGCGGCCAGACCTCGATCCAGGACCGTGCCGAATGGGACAACTACTACATCGAGAACTGGTCGCTGCTACTGGACTGGCAGATCCTGGCGATGACCATTCCCGCGCTGTTCCGCCGCGCCGAGTAGCGCGGCGTCAACCCCGCAGCCCGCGTCGGGTCCCACATGAGGCAGGATGGTCTTCGGCCTTCCTGCTGCAGGTCGGGACGGCGGCATTCATTCGAGGAGGCCGAGAAGTTCGATGGGGGAGACCACCACTGACGGAGGGCCGGCGTTGATCCGACCCGCCTACACCCGGGTGCTGCTGAAGCTGGGTGGCGAGATGTTCGGCGGCGGCGAGGTGGGCCTCGATCCCGACGTCGTGGCCCAGGTCGCCCGCCAGATCGCCGAGGTGGTCCGCAGCGGCGTGCAGATGGCGGTCGTCATCGGCGGCGGCAACTTCTTCCGCGGCGCCCAGCTGCAGCAGCGCGGCATGGAACGCACCCGCTCGGACTACATGGGCATGCTCGGCACCGTGATGAACAGCCTTGCCCTGCAGGACTTCCTGGAGAAGGAAGGTATCCAGACGCGGGTCCAGACCGCCATCACGATGGGGCAGGTCGCCGAGCCCTACATTCCGCTGCGCGCGCAGCGACACCTCGAAAAGGGGCGGGTGGTGATCTTCGGTGCGGGTATGGGGCTGCCCTATTTCTCGACCGACACCACCGCCGCGCAACGCGCGCTGGAGATCGGTGCGGACGTGGTGTTGATGGCCAAGGCCGTCGACGGCGTGTTCACCGCCGATCCCCGGGTGGATCCGGACGCCGAGTTGCTCACCGCGATCAGCCACCGCGAGGTCATCGACCGCGGTCTCAAGGTCGCCGACGCGACGGCGTTCAGCTTGTGCATGGACAACGGTATGCCGATCCTGGTGTTCAACCTGCTCACCGATGGCAATATCGCGCGTGCCGTCGCAGGTGAGAAGATCGGAACACTGGTCACCACCTGAGCGGTGGCGGCCTGGTGAGCGACAGCGACGGGAGACGAGCACAGTGATCGACGAAACCCTCTTCGATGCCGAGGAGAAGATGGAGAAGGCCGTGTCCGTGGCGCGGGACGACCTGGCGTCGATCCGTACCGGCCGCGCCAACCCCGGCATGTTCAACCGCATCACCGTCGACTATTACGGCGCTGCCACTCCGATCACCCAGCTGTCCAGCATCAACGTGCCCGAGGCCCGGCTGGTGGTGATCAAGCCCTACGAGGCCGGCCAGCTGCGCAGCATCGAGGATTCCATCCGCAATTCCGACCTGGGCGTCAACCCGACCAACGACGGCAACGTGATCCGGGTGGCGATTCCGCAGCTGACCGAGGAGCGGCGGCGCGACCTGGTCAAGCAGGCCAAGTCCAAGGGCGAGGACGCCAAGGTGTCGATCCGCAACATCCGGCGCAAGGCGATGGAAGAGCTGACCCGGATCAAGAAGGACGGCGACGCAGGAGAGGACGAGGTCACCCGCGCCGAGAAGGACCTCGACAAGACCACCCACCAGTACACCAACCAGATCGACGAACTGGTCAAGCACAAAGAAGGCGAGCTGCTGGAGGTCTGAATGTGACCGATCAGCACTCCAGCACCGTGGCAGACACGCCCGCGAACCAGCCGCCGACGAAGAAGTCGCGCGCCGGCCGAAACCTGCCCGCCGCGATCGCCGTGGGGGTCGTCCTCGGCGCCATGGCGATCGGGATTCTGCTGTTCGCACCCAAGTGGTGGCTTCTGCTGCTGGCCGTGGCGATCGCCGTCGCCACCCACGAGGTGATCCGCCGGCTGCGTGAGCACGGCTATACGCCTCCGGCTGTGCCCCTTCTGCTCGGTGGCCAGGCGATGATCTGGCTGACGTGGCCTTTCGGCGCCGCCGGCCTATTGGGTGCCTACGGCGGCACCGTCGTGGTCTGCATGGTGTGGCGGCTGCTGGGCCAGGGGCTCGGGGCGCCGCCGGTGAACTATCTGCGTGACATCGCTGCCACGGTGCTGCTCGCCACCTGGGTGCCCATGTTCGCGGCCTTCACCGCGTTGCTGATCTTCGCCGACGACGGCGGGGTCCGGGTGTTCACCGTGATCGTCACCGTCGTGTTCGCCGACATCGGCGGCTACGTCGCCGGGGTGCTGTTCGGCAAGCATCTGATGGTGCCCGCCATCAGCCCGAAGAAATCCTGGGAGGGGCTGGGCGGATCCCTGCTGTTCGGCATCGGTGCGGCGGTGTTCACGGTGACCTTCCTGCTCGACAAGCCGGCCTGGGTCGGGCTGCCGCTCGGCCTCATGCTGGTGATCACCGGAGTCCTCGGCGACCTGGTCGAGTCTCAGGTCAAGCGCGACCTGGGGATCAAGGACATGGGAACGCTGCTGCCCGGCCACGGCGGACTGATGGATCGCATCGATGCGATGCTGCCGTCGGCGGTCGCCGGCTGGGCGGTGCTGAGCCTGCTCGCCTGAGCTGCGCCGGCCGGCCCCGCAGCGCCGGAGTGCGATACTGGAGGCGATCATGTCCAATCCCCTGCCCCTGGTCTTCGACGCCCCGCGTCGCGGTATGCCGCCGCGCCACTTCGCCGACCTCGACGACGCCGAGCGCGTTGCCGCCGTCGCCGATCTGGGGCTGCCCGCCTTCCGGGCCAAGCAGCTGGCCAACCAGTACTTCGGCCGCCTGATCGCCGACCCGGCGCAGATGACCGATCTGCCCGCCGGGGTCCGCGGACAGATCGGTGAGGTGTTGTTTCCCGCCCTGCTCGAACCGCTGCGCGACATCGCCTGTGACGCGGGGGAGACCCGCAAGGTGTTGTGGCGCGCGGGAGACGGCACCACGTTCGAATCGGTGCTGATGCGCTACCCCGACCGCAACACCGTGTGCATCTCGTCGCAGGCCGGCTGCGGCATGGCGTGCCCGTTCTGCGCGACGGGCCAGGGCGGCCTCAAACGCAATCTGTCGACCGCCGAGATCCTCGAGCAGGTGCGCGCGGCCGGCACTGCGCTTCGCGGGGACGACGGGCGCCTGTCCAACATCGTGTTCATGGGCATGGGGGAGCCGCTGGCCAACTACAACCGGGTGGTGGCCGCCGTTCGGCGGATCATCGCCGCGCCGCCCGGCGGTTTCGGCATCTCGGCGCGCTCGGTGACCGTCTCGACGGTCGGGCTGGCACCGGCGATCCGAAAACTCGCCGACGAGCGGCTCAACGTCACCCTCGCGGTGTCGCTGCACACCCCCGACGACGAGTTGCGCGACACGCTGGTGCCGGTCAACAACCGGTGGAAGGTCAGCGAGGTGCTCGACGCGGCGCGCTACTACGCCGACGTGACGGGGCGTCGCGTGTCGACCGAGTACGCGTTGATCCGCGACGTCAACGACCAGCCGTGGCGGGCCGATCTGCTGGGCAAGCGGCTGCACGGCGCGCTCGGCGCGCTCGCGCACGTCAACCTGATCCCGTTGAACCCGACCCCGGGCAGCGAATGGGACGCCAGCCCCAAACCGGTCGAACGCGAATTCGTCCGGCGGGTCCGCGAGCGTGGGGTGTCGTGCACCGTGCGCGACACCCGGGGCCGCGAGATCGCCGCAGCCTGCGGGCAGCTGGCCGCCGAGGGCTGAGCGACGTCAGCCGCCGCCCGGCGGGTTGACGAACCAGACGTTGTCCTCGCGCAGGGCCCGGCTGCGCCACCCGTGCGGGGTGCGGACCAGATCGTGGTGGTAGTAGCCGCCGCAGCTGCTCTGTCCGGTCACGCCGGGCAGTTGCATCGGGTTGTAGAACATCGCGCGCACGCTGGCCGTGCGGGCATCCGTGCCGGCGCCGAAGTCGCACTCGACGTTGGTGATGTAGTGCATGCTCCACGGGATCGCGCCGAACCCGGCCGACAGCCATTCGATCACCTCGTCGCGCGGACCGGCGACGGCGCCGGCCGACGAGTAGTCGATGTGGGCGTCGTCGGAAAACACCGAGCGGTACAGCTCCCAGTCCTTGGTGTCGACGGCTCGGGCGTAGCGGTTGAGCAGCGCCTTGATCTCCAACACGTCGCTGAGCTCTTGGACGTCCATCGCGGTCTCCTCCGGTGGTCTCATTGCCCGACGACCTCCAACCGCAGGCAGGTGATCCGCCAGCCGGTCGGCGTCCTGGTCAACGTGTCATGCCAGCGGCCGGCGAAGAAGGTCGTCTCGGCCGTGCCGGGCAGGCGAACGGCGTTGAACCACATGGCCACGACGTCGGCGTCGTCGCCGGTGATGCGGCTCTCGACGTTGGTCAGGTAGTGCATGCCGATGCTCATCGCGGCGCGGTGCCGGGTCAGGTGGTCGACCGCGTCGTCGACCGTGCCCACCGGAAGCCCCGCCGCCGAGTAGTCGACCCGCGCGTCGTCGGTGAACATCGCGCGGTAGGTCGCCCAGTCCCTGGCGTCGACGGCATAGCAGTAGCGCACCAGCAGCGCCTCGATCTGCATCCCGTCGACGAGGGAGTGCAGATCCGGCACGGCCGTCACCGTCTGGTTCACCCCGGCATCACGCCGGCATGCCGATGGTCTTGGCCTCCAGGTATTCCTTGTAGCCCTCTTCGCCGTTGCGGTAGCCCAGCCCGCTTTGTTTGGTGCCGCCGAACGGACTGCCGATGCCGAAGTGGCTCTTGCCGTTGATGGTGACGTTGCCGGTGCGCATCCGGCAGGCGATGGCGAAGGCGCGGTCCACGTCGGCGCTGCTGACCTCGCCGGACAGGCCGTAGATGGTGTTGTTGGCGATCGCGACGGCGTCGTCGTCGGTGTCGTAGCCGGTGACGGTGAGCACCGGGCCGAAGATCTCCTCCTGGGCGATCTGGGAGTCCGGGTCGACGTCGGCGAGCAGGGTCGGCTGGGTGTAGTAGCCGACCGGCAGGTTCTCCGGGACACCGCCGCCGGTGATCAGCCGCGCCCCGGAGTCGATGCCGGCGCGGATCAGCCCGAGGACCTTCTGGCGCTGGCCCTCGCTGATCTGGGGGCCCTGCATGTTGCCCGGGGTCCACGGGTCGCCGACCGGGAAGCCCTCCATGATGGTCTTGAGGGTTTCGATGCCCTCGTCGTAGCGGCTGCGCGGCAACAGGATCCGGCTCGGCAGGATGCAGCTCTGGCCGGACATGACGCAGGCCATCATCGCCGCGATCGGCAGTGCGGAGGAGAAGTCGGCGTCGTCGAGGACGATGTGGGCGGACTTGCCGCCGAGTTCGAGCAGCGTCTTCTTCACCGTGGGGGCGCCGGCGGCCAGGATCGCGCGACCGGTGGCTGTGGAGCCGGTGAAGGTGATCATGTCCACGCGCGGGTCGGCAGACAGGGCGGCGCCGACCTCGTTGGCGTTGGAGACCACGACGTTGAACACCCCGGCCGGGATGTCGGTCTCCTCGGCGACGATGCGGCCGTATTCGCTGCCCGACCACGGGGTCAGCTGGGCGGGTTTGAGGACCACGGTGTTGCCGGCCATCAGGGCGGGCACCGTCTCGGCGATGTTGAGGTAGAACGGCACGTTCCACGGGGTGATCGCGCCGACCACGCCGACGGGTTCGTAGTGGATCTTGCGCCGCGCCGGCCCCAGCGGGGTGTCGTGGACGCCGTTGTCGACCAGATAGTCGAAGTTCTTGCCGTGCTCGGCCCAGTGTTTGACTTCCTCGATCGGGCTCTCGATCTGGCTGCCGGTGACCGTCACCGGGCAGCCGACCTCGGTGATCAGGATGCGGCGCAGCCGCTCCTTGTTGCGTTCCAGTGCCTCGTGCAGCTGGGTCAGGCAGTGGTAGCGGAAGTCCAGGTCGCGCGCCCAGTCGGTCTCGTCGAAGGCCCGCCGGGCGGCGCCGATCGCGCGGCCCATGTCCTCGACGGTGCCGTCGGTGGCCTGGCCGGCCACCTGCTCGCTGGCGGGGTGGATGACATCGAATGTCGCTCCGCTGGGGGTGAATTGCAGCTCACCGTCGATGAGCATCCGCTCGTCGCCGGCGAGCACGCCGGTCTCTGTCTCCGCTGTCGTCATAACAGCTAGCTTTACAAGAAATCGGCCGACTGTCACGCATGAGTTGTGACTGGCCCGGCGGCGGGGCGGCGGCGCTCAGCCGGTCTTGATGCCCACGGCGTGGCGCAGCTGGGCCAGGAACTGGTCATCGTCATCGCTGCGCACGATGTAGTGCGACACCGCCACCCGGACCGCGGTGGCCGCCTTGACCGCCCCGTTGGCGCCGGGCAGCAGCTTCTCCAGCTGGGCCCGCATCACCGGGATGATCAGCCCGAGCCGGGCGATGACGACCTCGGGTTCGATGTCGACCACCCGCACCCCGGAATACGAGCGCTGGTAGTCGGCGATGAACCGCATCGCGGCGTCGACCCGTTCGGTGCCGCGCAGGCCCGCGGTGGCCTCGACGATGCCCGACTCGAACGTCTCCCGCTCATAGACGCCGAACGCCTCCAGCAGCGCCTGCTTGTCGGCGAACCAGCGATACAGGGTGGGCCGGGAGACCCCCGCCTGCAGTGCCACCTCGGACAGGCTCAGCTTGGTCTGTCCGCTGCGGCCCAGCACCTCAGCCGTCGCGGCCAGGATCCGGTGCCGCGTCGAGGTGTCCTCGATGCCGTCGGATCCGGTTGCTGATACGCGCTGTGCCGGTTGGTTCACGGTCCTGCCTGCCTTACGGGTTCGATGTCGATCGTAAAGCGTGACGGCCGGCTGGGCCGAAGGCGCGGCGGGCGGCGTTGATCACAGTGACTTCTCCAACAGGGCCACCGTCTCGAGATCTGCCAGCGCGGACAGGCTGCGTTCGACCCCTTTGAGCGCGATGTCCTCGGCCTGCATGCCGCCCATCCCGGCGGTGATCAGCGCGGCGACGTAGGGATACAGCGCGCCCTGGCGGTAGCGGTCCCACAGGTCGTCGCGGTCCAGGTCCGGGCCGCCGCCGGCCGACAGCGCCTGCCGGTAGACGTCGAGCAGGTCCCGTTGGTGGTTCTGACGGTCCTCGGCCGTCATCGACGTGACCAGGGTGTAGGCCAGTTCCCGGCTGGGATGGCCGCGGCGCACCGCCTGCCAGTCCAGCAGCCCGGCCCGGCCCTGCCGGAAGTACAGGTTGCCCGGGTGGGCGTCACCGTGCATGACGGTGTGCGGACCCTGATCGATCAGGGTGGCGACCGCGCGGTAGTGGTCGTTGATGAATCGGCCCCGTTCCAACGGCAGGTCGCAGCGTTGCACCAACCGTTGCGAGGAGGTGCGCAGCAGCGGGGCGGTCAGCAGCGCGGCGGTGTCGGCCGAGGCGGCGTACAGCCAGCCCAGCGGACCGCTTCCGGGGCGGGGCAGCCGCCCCCAGAAAGTCGCGTGCACCCCGGCCAGCAGTTCGACCACGAGGGCGGCGCGGTCGGCGTCGATGGGGTGCAGGGTGTCGGGGAACTCGCAGGGGGAGCCGTCGGACGCGTCGCCCGGGCCCGCCAGATCCTCGAGGACGAGCACGAACCTGCCCGTCCACGGATCGAACTCGGAGCCGTAGCAGCGCGGCACGCCGGTCAGTTCGGGCGCCAGCTGGCGGTAGAAGCGCGTCTCGGTGTCGGCGAGGTTTCCCAGTTCACCCATCAGCCGGGTGGCCACCGTCTCGGCGGCCATCTTGACGAACACGGTGGCCGGGACGTCGTCGCCGGTGAGGGCAAGCCGGGCGCGCGACGAGGTGCCCGCGTCACCCCCGAGCACCGCCACCGAGGTCACCGGCCGGCCCAGCACCCGCGACATCGCCGCCGCGTCGAGGTCGGCGACGGTGCGCGGATGGGGGCGCAGCCGTCCGATCGCCGTGTCGACTCCGATACGGCGGACCCCGCGGCCCAGATGCGCGGCCAGGCCGATGGCCGGGGCCACCCGATCCTCGATGATGGACACCACGCGCCTCCTAGGCTTGGACTGCAGCCACCACAGGGTTACAAAGTGGTGATCTTTTGTAAAGATACGGCAGGACTCGACAGGACCCGACAAGAACGGCGAAAGGAACGACACGATGGCCGGTCCGCTGGAAGGCCTGCGGGTCGTCGAACTCGGGGTGTGGGTGGCCGGGCCCGCGGCCGGTGGAATCCTGGCCGACTGGGGCGCCGACGTCGTCAAGATCGAGCCGCCGGGGGGAGACCCGGCCCGCGCCTTCGGGCGCATGCTCGGCGTCGCCCCGCTCGACCGGCACCACGACAGCCCGCCCTTCGAGATGGACAACCGTGGAAAGCGCAGTGTGGTTCTGGATCTGGCGACCGAGGACGGTCGGTCCCGGGCCCGCGACCTGCTCGCCGACGCCGACGTGTTCGTCACCAACATCCGCACCGGCGCGCTGCGCCGGATCGGTCTGGACTTCGAGTCGCTGGCCGCGATCAACCCGCGGCTGGTGTACGGGCTGATCACCGGATACGGCACCGACGGACCGGACGCCGACCGGCCCGCCTACGACGTCGCCGCCTTTTGGGCCCGGGCCGGGCTGGCGCACCTGCTGACCCGGCCCGGGGACACACCGCCGTTCCAGCGCGGCGGTATGGGCGACCACTCGGCCGGGATGACGCTGGCCGGTGCGGTGTGCGCGGCGCTGGTGGCGCGGGCCCGCACCGGGACCGGCCAGCTGGTCTCGACATCGCTGTACCGGCAGGGCGCGTACACGGTGAGCTTCGACCTGACCACCTTTCTGATCACCGGCCAGTCCATCGCGATCGGCCAGCGGGAGTCCATGGGCAACCCCTGCATGAACAACTACACCGCCGCCGACGGCAGGCGCTTCTGGCTGGTCGGGCTGCAGGGCGAGCGGCACTGGCCGGCGTTGTGCGCGGCCGTCGACCGGCCGGCATGGCTCACCGACGATCGCTACGCCACCGCCCGTGCCAGGGCTGCCAACGCGGCCCAGCTGATCGCCGAGCTGGACACGCTGTTCGCCACCAGGACGCTGGCGGAATGGACCGAGATCTTCGCCGCCCATCCGGACCTGTTCTGGTCTCCGATCAACACGCTGGAGGATGTGCTCGCCGACGAGCAGTTCCACGCCGGGGGCGGAGTGGTCCACGTACCCGCCCCGGACGGTGCGAGCGTGCCGATGGTCGCCACCCCGGCCGATTTCTCCGCCACCCCGTGCGAGGTCCGCGGCTGCGCACCCGAACTGGGGGAGCACACCGCCGAGGTCCTCGGCGAGACCGCTCAGCGCACGAATCGCTCGACGTAGGGGGCGAACCGGCGGCGCAGCTCGTCCTTGTCCAGCCCGAGGTCCTCGGCGCGGTAGTCGACGGTGCCGAGCCGTCCCCGGGTGTGGCCGGCCAGGTATTCGGCCACCGCTGAGCGGGATTCGTCGCTGGGCTGGTACCCGGCGGTGTCCCACACCCGCGCCACCATCGCCAGATCGTCGGCCATGAACTCGTCGAAGCGCACGTCGATGGTCCGCTCGGGCGGGAGCTTGTCGTGGTCGCGCAGACACGCCGAAAGCATCTCGTCGATCCGGTCGATCCAGTAGCCGGCCACGGTGGGCACGTCGACCTGGTCCACGCTCATCCGCATGGTGTAGGTCATCATCGTGGCCATCGACACCGCGACGTCGACCGGGTCGCGGTGGGTGACGATGAAGGTGGCGTCGGGGAAGACCTTCATGATCGGGACGAACTGCTCGAGGTGCTGCGGGCTCTTGAGCACCCACCGCCGGCTGCGGCCGTCCTGGTGCAGTAGCACCTGCAGCATCATCCGCAGGAACTGGTATCCCGGGGTCTGATCGTTGTCGCGCAGATAGTCCGACCAGCGCGGCAGGTGGGTCAGCGTGGTGAAGAAGCCGCTGGCGAAGTCCTGCACCATCAACCCGATGTCCTCGTGGATGTGGTCGATCGTCATCTCGTGCATCAGGCCGAAGTACGGCATCAGCGTGTTCGAGATGTTCAGCGCGTCCCCGGTGCGCTGGCGACGCGGATCGATGGTGCCCTCCTCGCCGGGCGGCGGCAGCGGCTCCTGCGCCTCCCAATAGGGCAGGGAGCGCAGCGCGGGGTCGGCGGCCAGCAGGCTGTGCAGATGGGTGGTACCGGTGCGGGGCAGCCCGGCGATGATCATCGGAGCCGCGATGTCGATGTCGAAGATCTCCGGGTGCCGCTTGAGGTGGTCAATCACCTGCAGCCGGCCCTTGAGGAAGGTCAGCATCAACGAGAACGCATAGGTGCGGCCGAACTCGGTGAAGTGGGGGATCTCGTCGAATGCGGTGAGCAGTACCGCCATCCGGTCGCGATAGTCCTGCGCTCCGAAGTCGGTCAGCCCGGTCTGGGCCGAGGCCTGCTCGTGCAGGGCCTCGACGGTCAGCGGGCAGTACGGCGCCATCGCGGCCATGCCGTCGATGATCGCCTGCGCGTCCGGCGTGAACGTCGGACGGGCGAGGTCGGTGATGTGTATGGGCGCTGCCGGCGTGGCGGGACCCGGAGATTCCGTGGACGCGGTCACGCCGCGGACGCTACTCCGGCGTTACAGATCTTACAAGTAGTGTTGCGATGTAAGTTTTGCGCCTATGATCCACCCCATGTCCGGTTCTGACAGCGCGGCCGCCTGGCGCGAATTGCTTTCCGCCTTTGCGGAATTCGACAACCAATTCCTCGACGGGGCCAAGGCGGTGCGCGGCCGGACGGCGGTCGCCGAAGGCTACGCGAACCTGGCCACGATGCTTGCGCTGTCGTTGGACATGCACTTCTTCGCCGACCCCGTGGCGCCGCGCTTCATCGACACGCTGACCCCCTTCCGCCCCGATCGGCGGTGGGGCGGGGACAACACCGACTGCTACTACGGATACGCGGTCGTCGACCCCCGGCGCACCTATCGGGTCAGCGGTCGCCCCAACGACAGCGTGATGTACTCGGTCACCGTCTACAACGAGCCCGAACCCGGCGCATGGCCCAACCGCACCGTCGGGCTGCTCTACGACACCGACATGCCACTCGCCGACGACGGCCGGTTCTCCTGTGTGCTGGGCCCGCGCCGCCCGGCCGGCTACCACGGTCCCTTTCTCGAGTTGAGCGACGACGCCCGCGGCATCGTCACCCGCGACTATCACACCGATCCGGCCGCCGGGACGAGAGTGGACTGGGACATCGAGGTCATCGACCACGCCGGGCTGCCCGTGGTACCCGCGAAAACCGACGCCGACGTGGCCAGGTCGCTGCGCGCGGCGCTGCGCTTCGCCCAGGACATGTACGCGTTGATCCCGCTGATCCTGATGGAACGCCAACCTGTCGAACTCGCCGACGGCCAGTCGCTGAGCACCAACACCTTGGCGCCCCCGTACCGGGCGGGCGGTGCGACCCACGGCTACTCGATGCAGGACGCCTGCTACTGCCTGGGCGGGTTCTCCCTCGAACCCGGCGAGGCCCTGGTGATCACGTCAACACACCCAGCCTGCCGGTTCTGGAATCTGACCCTGTGGAACCAGTACATGGCCGCGCTCGACGTCGAGTACGGCCGGGCCGGCATCAACTCCGGCACCGCGGTGCCCAACTCCGATGGATCGGTGACGATCGTGGTCAGCCGCGAACTGCTCGACCATCCCAATGCGATCTCGACCAAGGACCACCCCGAAGGGCTGATGTCGTTTCGCTGGTTCCACGCCGACGACCTGCCCGAACATCCGACCACAGCGCTGGTGGCAGCGGTCGACGCCCCGACTGTGGTGTCCTGACCGGCTCAGCGGTTGCCGCGTCGTGACCGATGCGCCGGTCCGGCGTCCTGCCCGGCCCGCCGGAATGTCGTGACCGGCTCGATCCACTGGCGCAGATAGCCCCGCAACGCCGCGGGCCCGCGCGGCGGATCCGACGGCGCGATGACCATCGACTGGATCATCCGAAGTACGAACTCGACCAGGTCGTCCATCGCCGTACCGGTGAAACCCATTTCCTCCCAGTCGATATGGGTGCGTTCCAGCATGGCCCGCGAGCGGGCGATGGCCGCGGGCATGACCATCTGCCTGCTCATCACCCGCATCCGGTCGGTTTCCAGCAGCAGCGCCAGCAACGGCTCATCGGGCAGGCGTTCGATCAGGAACGCGACCGCCTCGACGAGCAGATCGGTGGCGTCGTCGAGGTCGCGGGTCATCGCCGCGATCCGGTTGGTCCAGTGCTCCAGGGCGATCTCGGCCGCCGCGGCGAGAAGTTCGCCGGTGGAGCCGAAGTGCCGGTAGATCGTCGGGCGGGTGACGCCGAGATCGGCCGCGACCTCCGACAGGGTGGTCAGCCGCGGCCCCCGCCGCTCGATGCTCGCCAGCGCGGCCTCGACGATGCGCTTGCGCGCCTCGGCATCATCGGCTGGCGGTGTACCCCGCCATCCCTTCCGGCCCATTGCTGCACACTACCCGGCGCCACTCGCCCAGATCACCCAGAGCGATCGCTGAACTCGCCACCGGGGGCGGGCAACTCGCGCGGGGGCGGTGAGTGGTCCCCGACTTGGGCGGCATGCCGAAGCTGGGCCAGGAAGCCGTCGTTGTCGTCGCTGCGGACCAGATACTGCGCGACGGCGACCCGCACCGCGGTGGCCGCCGACAGTTCGGCGTCGGGCCCGGTGCACAGGCGCTGCAGTCGCTCACGCATCAGCGGGATGACCCGGGCCAGTCGCCTGATCACCTGGTCGGGCTCGACGTCGACCATCCGCAGTCCGGGATAGGACAGCTGGTACTGCACGATGACCTGCAGCGCGGCATCGAGACGCTGGGGCGGTGGCAGGTCGGCGGTCGCCTTGGCGATGGCCCGTTCGTAGAACTGCCGCTCCCACACCACGAACGCGTCGAGCAGTTCGCGTTTGTCGGCGAAGTAGCGGTAGAGGGTGGGTCGCGAAACGCCGGCCTGGGCTGCCACATCGGACAACGACAGCTTGGTCGTCCCGTTGCGTCCCAGCACTTCTGCCGTCGCAGCCAGGATGCGCTGGCGCGTCGAACCGTCCTGTTCGGCCTCGCCCATCGGGGCACGCCCATCGCCCCGCACCGCGTCCTGCATCCTGACAGCTTTACAAATTATCGCTCAAGTGTCACGCTGATTCGGTGACTGCAGCATCGTTGCGCGAGCGTGAGTACAGCGCGATCGACATCACCTCCCACGATTTCTGGAGCCGGCCGTTCGACGAACGCGACGCGTCCTTCGCGCGGTTGCGCGCCGGCGACGGCCTGTCCTGGCACAAGCCGTTCCCGTCGCTGTTCCCGATGGAGGAGCCCGGGTTCTGGGCGCTGACCAGGCGCGCCGACATCACCTACGTCAGTCAGCATCCCGAGCTGTTCACCTCCGAGCGCGGGGTGGCTCTCGACCCGATGCCTGCCGAGGTGCAGCGGTTCGCATCGTTCTTCCTGACCATGGACCCGCCGCAACACACCACCTACCGGCGCCTGATCAGCTCGGCGTTCACACCGCGCAATGTGCGCCAGATCGAGGAACAGATCCACCGCAGTGCAGTGGCCATCGTCGACGACCTCGTCGGCGCCGGCGACATCGACTTCGTCGCCGACTGCTCGGCCCGCCTGCCGATGCTGACGATCATGGAGATGCTGGGCGTCCCGGCCGCCGATCAGCCCGCGGTCGCCAAGGCGGCCGAGAAGTTGTTCTCGATGAGCGACGACGAGTACAGCTCACTGGAGGAGCGGGCCGCCAACACCGTCAACGAGATCATGCTGCTGTCGAGCACCGGTGCCGACCTGGCGAAGTACCGGCGCAACAACCCGGGTGACGATCTGATGACCAGCATCGTCAACGCCGAGGTCGACGGCCACCGGCTCACCGACGAGGAGATCGGCGCTTTCCTGATCCTGTTGTCCTCGGCGGGCAACGACACCACCAAACAGACGACCACCCACGCGATGATGGCGCTGGTGGCCTGTCCCGAGCAGCGGCAGTGGCTGGCCGAGGATTTCGACAACCGCATCGGCCTGGCTGTCGAGGAGTTCGTTCGCTGGTCGTCGCCGGTGCTGCAGTTCGCCCGCTTCGCCACCCGGGACACCGAGATCAACGGTCACCCGGTCACCGAAGGGGACAAGGTGGGGCTGTTCTACTGTTCGGCCAACCGCGACGAAGCGGTCTTCGAGAACCCCGCGGCATTCGATCTGGGGCGCTCACCCAACCAGCATCTGGGGTTCGGTGGCGGCGGACCGCACTTCTGCCTGGGCAACCAACTGGCCAAGACCGAACTGCGGAACCTGTTCGGGGAACTGCTCACCCGGCTGAAAACCGTCGAGTTCGGCGAGCCCGATCTGCTCTACAGCAGTTTCGTCCACGGCGTGAAGCGCTTGCCCGCGCACGTCCGGTAGCAGTCGGAAAACGATCGGAGTTGCCATGAGGGTGTTGTCATGAAGATCGAAGTCGATCTTGCCAAGTGCACCGGACACGGGATCTGTGAATCCATCGCCGAAGACGTCTTCGAAGTGACCGACGACGGTTTGGTGGTCATCCACGACGCCGACCGGCCCGAATCCGACCGCGAGCGAATGCAGCAGGCGGTCACTCAGTGCCCCGCGGCTGCGCTGCGTCTGGTCGACTGACGCTGCGGCGCTACTTCGGGGGACGGGGGCGCACCAGCACGGACTGCTGGATCGCGCCGACCGGGCCGCCCTCGTCGAACAGCGTGCCCACCGTTGTCCCGATCCCGTCCGGGCCGTAGTTGGTGTCGGCGCGGATGCCGATCCACTCGCCTTCGGGGACGCGGTGGATGTGCACCACCAGATCGGTGTTGAGGAACGTCCACCTGCGGATGTCGAGTTTGGCGCCGATGCCGTTGGCATCGTCGGCCACCGCGAACAACCGTTCCAGAGCCGTCATCTGCTCGCCCTTGACCAGGTCGACCTCCGGGCGAATCCACGATTCGCCGGCGCCCTCGCTCAGCGGTTTGGTCAGCCACCGCCAGTCCAGGCTGTGCACGTAGTTGCGGTCCCAGTCCTTCTTCATGTCCCGCCCGCGCGCTTCGGACACCGGCCGTAGCGGCGGCGCGGCGGCGTGAACCAGCTCGGCGGTCTGCAGGGTCTGCAGCCGCCAGCCGCTGGCCCGGGCCACCGCACGGGGCTGCCCGTCCGGGCCCGGCGCCAGCAGCTCGGCGCTGACCAGTTCGATCTGCTTGCCGGAGCGCTCCCGCTGCGCGCGCACCCACAGATCACCCTCGGCAGGCACCGGTCCCAGCAGGTCGATCAGCACCCGGCTCAACCGGGTGTCCTCGCGCGCGTCGCACCGCTGCAGGCTGCGCACCAGCAGAGCCGACACCGGTGCCGCGTGCTGGATGGCCGCCGACCAGGTGCTTCGGACGAGGTCGGTGGCGACGAAACGCTCACCGCGGGGGTCGTCGGCGTCGACCGACACGTAGTACGAATCCGACATCGTGACCTCTCAGTTGTGCCCGGCGGCGGGTACGTCGACCGTGATCGCGTCCAGGCGGGACAGTTTGGTGCCGCGTAGCCGCTCGGGGTAGGCCTCGGTGGAGGACAGCAGGAACAGGGTGCGGCCCTCCGGGCCGCCCAGCGTGCAGGCGATGGCGACGCGGCCGTCCATGTCGATGCGGTCGGTGACCGTGGATCCGCCATCACCGTCGGAGACGATCCGCTCGAACTGGTGGGCCAGTGTCATCGCCGTCCACACCCCGCCCGCGTCGTCGAGGCAGATACCGTCGGGCGGGCCGTCCAGGGCGTCGGCGAAAACCCGGCGGCCGCTCAGTGTTCCGTCCTCGGCGACGTCGAATGCGCTGAGGCGCCGCGCGGTCGACTCGGCGACGATCAGTGTCGAGCCGTCGGCGGTCAGCGCCATTCCGTTGGGGAAGTCGAGGTCCTCGGCGACGATCCGGGCCCGCAGTCCGGGCTCCCCGTCGGGATCGATGCGCACGATCACCCCTGCGGTGCGCGCCTGTGATCCGACGTAGGCGCAGCCGTGCCGGTCGATGACCATGTCACCGAGCGCGGCGGGAACCATGCCGGACAGATCGGCGACCAGGCTGACCGACTCACCGTCGTAGCCCAGCACCTGCTTCGCCTCGGTCGAGGCGATCAGCAGGGTGCCGTCCTGGCGAAAGCCCAGCCCGGAGGGCGCATGTCCGGCCAGCTCGAGAGTGCTGATGTCACCGTTGAGTGTCACCGTATGCACCGCCTCGCCGAGCATGTCGGAGAACCACACCAGACCCTCGAACCAGCGGGGGCCTTCGCCGAAGCAGAAATCCTTGGCCAGCGGTGTCGGCGTCATCTGGCCGAGGCCTCACCGCTGCGACCGGGACGCCGGAAACAGACTTTACAAAACACGCGACAAGTGTCACGCTCGCTGGGTGCAGCTGTCAACCGTCTGCAGCCGTTGCGCACTCGCCGGTGAAGGGAAGCGCCAGATCGTGAGCCTGCCGTGAACATGAAGAAGTACCACAGCCACACCCTGCTCTACCTGCATGAGACGATCGATCTGGGCTCGGCTCGCAGCGAGCAGTTCGTCTCGGAGTTCAGCGGGGTCTATCACCCGATGATGACCGAGCTCGGCGCCCGGCTGTTCGCGATGTGGGAGAGCACGCCGTACAACGGGCACTGGCCGCAGGTGACCGTCATCTGGGAGATCGACGCGTTCGCCGACTATGCACGGATCGGCCGCGCGCAGGCCGTCGGTGGCAGCCATGAGGCAGCGATGGGCAAGTGGTCGACCTACCTGCGCGACACCGGGGCCCGCGGTGAGGGCCGGATCATGTACGCCGGGCGCAGCAACCGGACCCTGGCAGAGCTGCAGGGCGAACAATTCAAGGCCGGACTGGTGATCCAGGAGATCATGCAGACCAAGCCCGGCCGCCAGGACGACTACATCCGTGAACTCGAACGGCTCTACGTGCCGTGGTCGGAATCCACCGGTAAGCGGTGGCTGGGCTCGTTCATCACGACGTTCCGCTTCAACGAGGTCATTCACTACTGGGCGCTCGACGGCGACTGGGACTGTTTCGAGAACCACTACCCGTCCTGGAAGGACAGCCCGCCCGCCGAGATCGTCACGTGGATGAGTGTCGCCCCGGCGTTGCGCGACGGCTGGGAGGATTCCATCCTCGCCGCGCTGCCGCCGTCGCCGCTGCAGTGATTGGAACGACGAAAATGCCTGCCACACAACAGTTCACCTACGATCCATTCGACCCCTCGGTGATGGCCGATCCGCTGCCGTACTATCGCGTGCTGCGTGACGAACACCCGGTGTACTACCTGCCGAAGTGGGACACCTATGCGCTGTCGCGGTTCGCCGACATCTGGAATGTGCTGGAGATCAACGACGGAACGTTCGTCGCCTCGGAGGGAACCCTGCCCGCCGCCGAGGTGCTGGCCCACCACAACGACGGACCGGTGCCCGACCCGCCGCTGCACCCGATGCCGTTCCACGCCAACTTCGACGCGCCGCTCTACGACGACGTCCGCCGGTGCACCGCGAGCCAGTTCCGGCCCAGATCGGTCAGCAAGCTCGGCGACCGGATCCGTGCACTGGCCAACGAGCGCCTCGACGAGCTGCTGGCGCGCGGCCGGTTCGACCTGACGCAGGAGTACGGCGGTATCGTGGCCGCCTCGGTGGTATGTGAACTCGTCGGCCTGCCAACTGATCTGGCTGCCGATGTGCTGGCCACCGTGAACGCAGGCAGTCTGGCCGAACCGGGCAGCGGCGTCGAGGTCGCCAACGCCCGTCCGGGATATCTGGACTACCTCGTGCCGATCGTGGAGCGCCGACGTGCGGGCGCCGACGCAGGCGCGCTGCCGATCGTCGACAACCTGCTGGCCTATCGGCTGCCCGACGGCTCCGCGCTGACCGACATGGAGGCCGCCGTGCAGATGCTCGGGGTGTTCATCGGTGGCACCGAGACAGTGCCCAAGATCGTCGCCCACGGCCTGTGGGAGCTCTCGCGCAACCCCGACCAGCTGGCCGAGGTCCGCGCGGATCTGGACGCCAACGTCGCTGTCGCACGGGAGGAGATGATCCGTTTCTGTGCGCCCGCACAATGGTTCGCCCGCACGCTGCGCCGGCCGTTCACCCTGCACGGCACCACCATCGAACCGGGCCAGCGCATCATCTCGCTGCTGGCCTCGGCGAACCGCGACGAGCGCGAGTACGCGCAACCGGACCGGTTCATCTGGAACCGCCCGATCGAGCGGCTGCTTGCCTTCGGCCGGGGCCAGCACTTCTGCCTCGGTGCCCATCTGGCGCGGCTGGAGATCTCGATCATGGTGACCGAGTGGCTCAAGCGGGTCCCCGAATTCACCGTCGACACCGCGGCCGCGGCCCGGCCACCGTCGAGTTTCCAATGGGGCTGGAACCAACTTCCCGTGGAGGTCTGAGGTGTGGTCCTACCGGCTGGTCGCACCGTTCACCTTCGCCAAGGCCGATGTGTTGCCGCGGTCCCCGGAGTCGCTGGTGGACGGTCAGGTGTTGCTGCGGTTCCTCGCGGCCGGCATCTGCGGTAGCGATCTGCCCGGATTCCGCGGCACTCAGGGCAAGCTGCCCGGCGATACCGGTTGCTGTGCAGCAGACATGGACGGCTTCCCGATCCACGAGGTGGTCGGCGAGGTGCTGGCCAGCTGCCACCCGGCCCACCGTGTGGGCGACCGGGTCGTGGGCTGGGCTTCGGGTTTCGACGGGCTGATGGAGGAGGTGGTCGCCGACGGTGACGGCCTGGCGCCCTACGATCCCACGCTGTCACCGGCGCACGCGGTGGCGCTGCAACCGCTGGCCTGCGTGCTCTACGCCGTCGAGCAGTTGCCCGATCTCACCGGACGGCGCGTCGCGATCCTGGGGCAGGGCTCGATCGGGCTGCTGTTCTCCTACGTCGCCAAGGCCGCCGGTGCCGCCCACGTCACCGGCGTCGATCCGGTCGACCGGACCGACGTCGGCCCGGCCTTCGGTGTCGACACCGTCGTTCGCGCCACCAGCGACCGGTGGCTGCGGCACCTCACCCCGGATGCCAAGCCCGACATCGTGATCGAGGCGGTCGGCCATCAGGTGGCCACGCTGTCGCACGCGGTGGAGGCAGCCGCATTCGGCGGCACCGTGTTCTATTTCGGGGTGCCCGACGACGACACCTATCCGATCAGCATGCGTACCATGCTGCGCAACAACCTCACCCTGAAATCCGGCGTGACGCTCGAGCGTCGGCGGGTACTGCAGAAGGCCGACGCGTTCGCCCGTGCACATCCCGGGCTGCTGGAGCGCTACCTGACCCACACCTTCGCCGCCGACGAGGCGCAGGCCGCCTTCGAACTCGCCTGCCGACCGGTGCCCGGCAGGGTCAAGATCGCGATCGTGCCCTCCAGATGACCGAGATGAGTGCACTGGCCGACGCGCTGGCCACCAAGGCCCAGGTCTGGGGTGGCTGGGTGGTGGGGCCCACGATCATGGGCCCGGAGGCCTTCGCCCAGGCCGGCTACGACTATGTCGGATTCGACGTCCAGCACGGTTACCTCAGCGACGCGGACGTGGCCCTGATGCTGCGCCGCCTCGAACACGTCGCGGTCGGCACCGTGGTGCGACTTCCCTCGGCTGAGGCGGCGCCCATCGGCCGGGTTCTCGACGCCGGCGCCGACGCAGTCGTCATCGCGATGGTCGAGACCCCCGAACAGGCCGCCGCCGCGGTGGCGGCCACCCGCTATGCCCCGCGCGGGGTGCGCAGCTTCGGGCCGCTGCGCCCGAGCATGGGGGTGGACCCCGCCGCCCTGGAAGCCCGCGCATCGGTGTTCGCGATGGTCGAGACCGCCGCCGGCGCCGCGGCGGTCGACGACATCTGCGCCGTCGACGGACTCGCCGGAATCTACGTCGGACCGGCCGATCTGGCGATCTCGATGGGGTGTCCGCCCGTGCCGGCCTGGACTCAGCCGCAGGTGCGCGAGGCGATGCTGCGCATCCAGCACGCGGCCGCGGCGGCCGGCCTGGTCAGCGGGGTGCACGCCAACAGCGGAACCCTCGGCAACGAGTTGGCCCAGCACGGATTCCGGATGATCACGCTGGCATCGGAGTCGCAGGCGCTGCGCCGCGGGGCACTCGCACACCTGGCCGAGGCCCTCGGTTCGGCCGAATCGGGCAGCCCGTCGGCGGGAGGCTACCAGTGACGGGCACAGACAGGGTCGCGCTGGTCACCGGAGCCGCCCGGGGCCAGGGCGCCGCGATCACCTCGCGGCTGGCGGCCGACGGGTTTCGGGTGGCGGCCTGCGATCTGCGGACCGACGAGCTGGACGCCACCGTGCGATCACTGGACACCGACCGGGTGACGGCGGTGACGCTCGACGTGACCTCGGCCGAGCAGTGGGCCCGTGCGGTCGCCGCCGCCGTCGAGCGGTTCGGGGCGCTGACCGCACTGGTGAACAACGCCGGCGTACTGCACCGCGCATCGCTGGCCGACGAGACACCGGCAGGGTTCGAGGGAAGCTGGCGGGTCAACTGCCTGGGCCCGTTCCTGGGGATCCAGGCCGCACTGCCGCATCTGCGCGACGCCACCGGGTCCGCCGTGGTGAACACCTGCAGCACCGGGGCCATCCGGGCGTTTCCCAACCACAGCGCCTACGGGTCGTCGAAATGGGCGCTACGGGGTCTGACCCAGGTGGCCGCCGTCGAACTCGCACCCTCGGGCATCCGCGTCAACGCCGTGTTCCCCGGCCCCGTCGAGACGCCGATGCTCGACGAGCCCACCCAGACCAGGCTGGCCGCCGATGCGCTGATGGGTCGCATCGGCAAACCCGTGGAGATCGCCGATGCGGTCGCGTTCCTGGTCTCCGAGCATGCCTCCTTCATCACCGGATCCGAGCTCATCGTCGACGGTGGGCAGACCTTGAAGATTGGATGACAACCGTATGGCGAAGAACCTCTCCGTAGGCATCATCGGGGCCGGCCCGGGTGGGCTGGCACTGGGAATCTTCCTGCGAAAGGCCGGGTTCGACGATTTCACGATCTTCGACCGCGAGGACGGCGTGGGCGGAACGTGGCGAATCAACACCTACCCGGGGCTGGCGTGCGACGTGAAGTCCCACCTGTATTCGTATTCGTTCGACCTCAACTCGGACTGGTCGCGGCTGTGGCCCGAACAGCCCGAGATCCTGGACTACTTCGAAGAGTGCGCCCGCCGCTACCGCCTGGCCGGCAATCTGAAGCTCAACACCGAGATCGTCTCCGCCCGGTGGCAGACCGACACCGACACGTGGCTGCTGCGCAGCGCCGACGGCGAGGAGTACACCTTCGACATCGTGGTGTCCGCGGTCGGCGTGTTCACTCAGCCGGTGATGCCCGAGCTGGCCGAGGAACAGCCGTTCACCGGCACCGTCATGCACACCGCCCAATGGGACCACTCGGTGGATCTGACCGGCGCGCGGGTCGCGGTTCTGGGAACCGGATCGACCGCCTCACAGCTCGTTCCCGAGGTCGCGAAGGTCGCGGCCAAGGTCTACTCGGTCCAGCGTTCGCCCACCTGGGTGCTGCCGAAGCCGGACCGGGCCTACACCGACCGGGAGAAGTGGATGTTCGCCCACATCCCGCTGGCCAAGCGGATCTACCGCACCCGGTTGTGGCTGCGCAGCGAGTCGAACATCTCGGTGATCGAGAACGGCAGCGACAAGACCCAGGAGTTCAGGAGCATCGCGCTGCGCACCCTGGAGGCCACCATCGACGACGAGCAGCTGCGCCGGGCGCTGACCCCGGAGCATCCGCTCGGGTGCAAGCGACTGGTGTTCGCGACCGATTACCTGCAGACGCTCAACCAACCGCACGTCGAGGTGGTGTCCAGCGCGGCCCGGGCGTTGCGGTCGCGGTCGCTGGTGACCGAGGACGGCACTGAACTCGACGTCGACGTGGTGTTGTGCGCCACCGGCTACGCGGCCGCGGACTACCTCGGGCAGATCGAGGTCGTCGGTGCCGACGGGGCCGCCCTGAGCGATGTCTGGCGTGACGGCGCCTATGCCTACCTCGGGATGGCGGTGCCGGGATTCCCGAACTTCTTCATGCTGTACGGGCCCAACACCAACGTCGGGTCCAACAGCGTGATCTTCATGTTGGAGGCCCAGGCGCACTACATCGTGCGGGCGCTGAAGTACATGCGCCGCAAGAAAAAACCCTACATCGAAGTGCGCTCCGACGTCACGAGCAGGTTCCTGGCCCGCGTCGACAAGTGGATGCAGGGCACGGTCTGGCTGACCCGGTGCAGCAACTACTTCCGGGCCGCCAACGGCAGGGTGGTCACCCAGTGGCCGCGCAGTGCACGCGACTTCTGGGGTATGACGCGGTGGTTCCGGTCGGGCGACTACACCTTCGACCCGCCCGTGGTGCGGCCCCCGATCGAGGTCGGCGCCCAGACCGCGGTGAAAAGGTAACGCGCCGTGACCGACCCGGAGATGCCCGGCTCCGATGTCGCCGGACGGCTGGCCCCGGCACTGCAGCATCTGGTCAGCGCCCGCACCGACCTGTCGCCGTCGGTGCTCGGGGCGGTTCGGGATTCGCTCAACCAGCGGCGCGCTGAGACCGCGCCGACGGTCGACGACGTCGGCGTGGAGGTGGAGCAGCGGGAGATCCGTTTGCCTGCAGGGCGATTGATGAGCGTCCGGATCTACCGGGGGGCGCCTGCCCCGTCACCGGGTGTGCTGTACTTCCATTCGGGTGCCTTCGTGCTGGGCAATCTGGACACCGACCACCGCCAGTGTGTGGAATTGGCCCGCCGGGGCCGGTGCACCGTGTTGTCCGCCGACTACCGGTTGGCGCCAGAGCATCCGTTCCCCGCCGCGGCCGACGATGCGCACGACCTGCTGCAGTGGGCCGTCGGCGCCACGGCCGAACTGGGTCTGGACGACTCGGCCATCGCGGTGGCCGGCAGCAGCGCGGGGGCGTCGCTGGCGGCCCGGCTGGCCCAGCGCGCCGCGGCCGGGCAGGCTCCCGCCGTGGTATTCCAGCTGCTGCACCAGCCGGTGCTCGACGACAGGCCGTCGCCGTCGAAACAGGAGTTCACCGATACGCCGGGCTTCGACGCCGAGGCGGCCGGGTGGATGTGGCGGCACTATCTCGGCGGGGCGTCCCCGTCGGCGGATGCCGCCCCCGCCCGAGCGGTTGAGCTCGGCGGGACGGCACCGGCCCTGATCACCTGCTCGGAACTCGACCCGCTGCGCGACGAGGCGATCGACTATGCGCTACGCCTGATGTGGGACGGTGTCGCCACCGAGTTGCACGTGTTCCCCGGGACCTGTCACGGCTTCGACTCGCTGGTTCCGGAGTGGGAGGTCAGCCGGCAGCTCTTCGACATCCAGGGAGCGGCGCTGCGCCGGGTCTTCTGGTGATTTCGGTGTGGTTGTCTGCGCCAGGCGCAGACAACCACACCGAAATCACCCCAACTCGCGGGCGACGGCGGCGTGGTAGGCGTCGATGTTGGCGGGGTTGACGGTGCGGAAGAACCCGTCTGGCAGCGGTGAGTCCTTGTAGGCCTCGATGGTCATGGTGCGCCGGAACAAGGTGATCCCCTGGCCGGGGGTGCTGAACTCGTAGAGCACCGTGATCCGCCCCGGCATGCCGCCGTTGCCGTCGCTGTCGTGGCCCAGGTTGCCGACCGAGGTGAACATCCACAGTTTGGGCCGGGTCGCCATGGCCAGATGCCAGGTGAAGATGCGCTTGCCGTCGGGACCCGTCTCGGTCCACCTGTCGCCGATCTCGAGGGGCAGCTTTTCGGGCACCCGCCCGACGTGTGCGCTGCCCGGATAGGTCTTGGTCCAGTTGACCGGGTTGGTTACGAAGTCGTAGACCTCTTCCGCGGATTGGGTGAAGGCCGTCTCCGACGACGTCGTCACGATTCCCACAGTTCTCCGTCCGCCGCTGCTTGTGGCCGGCCGTCTGGCAGCCTGGGACTGACTTTACAAAGAACTGATCAAATGTCACGCTTCGGGTGGGCGCTTGGGCCAGGAAAGGACGGGACCGTCACATGGACTTCTCCCCAGTGGTGCTCTCCGATGCGGACCGCGCGTTCCAGGAGGAGTTGCGCGCCTTCCTGGCCGGGATCGTGACCGAGGACGTCCTGCGCCGCGACCGGGAGACCGGTGACAACTTCGACGAGGGCGTCCATCTGGCGCTGGGGTCCGCCGGTTATCTCGAGCGGGACTGGCGTCCCGAAGCCGAGGGCGGGTTCAGTGCCGTGCAACGGCGCATCTGGGAGCTCGAGATCGGGCGGGCCCGCACGCCGTGGTTCCACTGGGGCACCACGGCGATGGTCGCCACCGCGGTCAACGCCTTCGGTTCGGCCGAACTCAAGGACGAGGTGCTGCCCAAGACGCTGTCGGGGCACTACCGGCTGTGTCTGGGCTACACCGAGCCCGAGGGCGGCTCCGACGTCGCGACGTGCAAGACCCGCGCCGTGCGCGACGGCGATGGATGGATCATCAACGGCTCGAAGATGTTCACCTCCAACGCCCACAACGCCCAGTACGTCTTCCTGATCACCAACAGCGAACCGGCCGCGCCCAAGCATCAGAGCCTCACCATGTTCCTGGTGCCGCTGGACACCGAGGGTGTGGAGATCCAGGGGATCCGCACCGTCGACGGTGACCGCACCAACATCACGTACTACAGCGACGTGCGCGTCGCGGACCGCTACCGGGTCGGCGAGGTCAACGGCGGCTGGGCGGTGCTGCGCGAGGCGCTCAACGCCGAACACGGCACGGTCGAACGCGACGACAGCGGCCTGCACAAGATCGCCGTGATGACCGAGCACGCGCTGCTGCTCGCCGAGGCGACCGACGCGATCGCCGCCGAAGTGCCGCTCGACGACGAGGCGGTAGGCTACCGGCTGGGCCGCAGCATCGCCCGGCTGGAGACGGCGTTGAGCACACCGGAGATGTTCGGCCGCGTCGCGATCGCACAGACCATGCGCGACACGACCATAGACCTGATGGACCTGTCGGGGGCGGCGGGTGCGCTGCCCGGCGACACCGCGGCCGGGCGGGTGGAGTACGTCCACCGGCTGGCCGGGCCGACCGGCATCTACGGCGGAACGCTGGAGGTGTTCCGCAACATGATCGCCCAGCATGTCCTCGGCCTGGGAAAGCCGGCCTACGCGCCGGCGGCCAAACGCGGCTAGAGCTGGAGCTTGGGGATCACCTCGCCGGTCAGCGTCTCCAGCGTCGTATCCGAGCACCTGTCGTGGGTGAACAGCACGATCTGGCCGAAGCCCAGCTCGACCAGTTCGCCCAGCCTGTCGACGACCGCGGGTGCGGTCCCGATCAACCCCGCTTCGTGGAGGCCGAAACCAGGTTCGCTGAAGCGTTTTTCGGCGGCCGCACGAACGTCTGGCAACGCGGCGTCATCGGGGGCCAGCGCCATCACGGCCTCCACCGACAGCACGATCTCGGCCGGGTCGCGCCCGATGTCCTGACAGATCGACCGCAACGTCGCCAGCTTGGCCCCGATGTCGCCCAGCGCGTAGGTGGGGACGTTCCACACGTCGGCGTAGCGCGCGACCAGCGGCAGCGTGTACTTCTCGCCGACACCTCCGACGACGATCGGGGGCCTGGGCTTCTGCACCGGACCCGGTTTCACCGGCATGTCCGAGACGGTGAAGTGCTCGCCGGAGAAGTCGATCCTCTCGTCGCTGAACGCCTGGTGCAGGATCTGCAGGGTTTCGCCCAGCTGCGCCGACCGTTCGGCGAAGCTGCCCCAGTCCAGCCCCGCGCGACGGTGCTCGTCCTCGATGGACCCACTGCCGATTCCCAGCGAGAGCCGGCCCGCGGAGATCTGGTCGAGGGTGGTGGCCATCTTGGCCAGCGTCACCGGGTGGCGGAACTGATTGCACAGCACCATGTGTCCGACCCGGATCCGGTCGGTGCGGGCCAGCAGCGCGGTGGCCAGGGTCCAGGCCTCCATCGAGGGGTAGTCGGGCATACCCGGTCCGTAGAGGTGGTCGTAGAGCCACAGCGAGTCGAGCCCGAGGGACTCGCAGCGCCGGGTCCGCTGCAGTACCTGGTCGAAGGACAGACCCATGTGGGGCAGATAGATGCCGATTTCGGGTCTGTCCATGTGTGCTGCTCGCCCCTTTTCCGAATGCGCCTGCGCTGTACTTTCCGCCGTCTGCATGGTAACGACATTCTCATAGATGGAGAAGCAAGTTCCGCCAGTTCGATCCCGCAGGTGTCCAGCCGAGGAGGGCCGCCCATGAAGTTCGCCATCACCCATCCGATGCACAGTCATCCCTACAACCCCGAGTTGGTGACAGGCGCGGGCATCGCCCGCGTTGCGGCGGCCGCCGAGTCCGCCGGCTTCGACGGCTTCGGCTTCACCGATCACCCGGCGCCGTCCCAGCGGTGGCTGGAGTCCGGCGGACACGATGCGCTGGACCCGTTCGTCGCGATGGGGTTCGCGGCGGCCCACACCACGACCCTGCGACTGATTCCCAACATCGTCGTGCTGCCCTACCGCAATCCGTTCGTGGTGGCCAAGGCGGGGGCAACGTTGGACCTGGTATCGGACGGGCGTTTCACCCTCGCGGTCGGCGTCGGGTACCTCAAGCGCGAATTCACGGCTCTCGGTGTCGACTTCGACGAGCGGGCGGCCCTGTTCGAGGAGTCCCTGCAAGCCATCCGCGCCGTCTGGACCGGTGATGACCTGACCTTCGAGGGCAAGCACTTCACCGCCAAGGGGATCACCGCCCATCCCCGCCCGGTGAGCACGCCGCACCCGCCGATCTGGATCGGTGGCAACACCTCGGCGGCGCGTGCCCGGGTGGCCGCCCACGGTCAGGGTTGGTGTCCGTTCCGGGCGCCGGCAATGCTCGCCCAGACCGCGCGGACGGCGGCACTGGACTCGGTGGAACTGCTGGCCGCCGGGGTCGAGGACCTGCGCCGGCGCCTGGAGAAGGCCGACCGCGATCCGGCGGAGGTCGACGTCACGTTCACCAACGACGCCGGGGGGAGCCCGGGCGACGAGGGCTTCGACGCCGACGCGTTCGCCGACGGCGCCGCGGAACTCGAGGCCGCCGGGGTGACCTGGATTCAGGTGACCGTGCCCGGCGACAGCCTGGCGCACACGCTCGAAGCCATCGAACAGTTCGGCGCCGAGGTCATTGCCCGGCGCTGAGCGCGGGGCCGACCCAGCGGTGCAGGAACTGCCGTAGCGCGGCGCCGTCACGGGCCGGTTCGACCGGTGCGATCACCATGGACTGGATGATCCGCAGCAGGAACTCGACGAGTCCGTCGAGTTCCGCATCGGTGTGATAACCCAGATCTGTCCAATTGATGCGACTGTGGCGCAGTATGATTCGGCACCGGGCGATGACCTCCGGGGCGAGCATGCGCCGGCTGAACTGATTCGTCCGGTCGTTGTCGAGCAGGAACGTCAGCAGCGGTTCGTCGGGAAGCCGTTCGATGATGAAGGCCACCAGCTCCACCAGTTGGCCCGAGGCTTCGTCGATGTCTGCGGTGACTGCCTCGATCCGGGCGACGAAGCTGCCCAGCGCCACCTCGGCGGCCGCGCTGAACAGGTCCTCGGTGGTGGCGAAATAGCGGTAGACGGTCCGGCGGGTGATGCCCACCGACTCGGCGACGTCGGACAGCGTGGTCTGGCCGGGGCCGCTTCGCTCGATGCAGGTCAGGGCCGCGTCGATGATGCGCTTGCGGGCATCGTCGTCGTGCAGCGGGGGAGTACCCGCCCACCCTTTGCGCCCCATGGTCATTGACTCCTTCGGCGGTTCCGGGTCATCATGACAGAAGATACACCAGATGTATCAGTGTGTAATGTGAGAGGTGCTGCCATGACCGACCTCGAAGTCCGGCGCCCCCGGTTCGACTTCACCGCGCAACCCGTGCCGTGGCAGTGGAACCCGGACAACCCCGGCTTCTCGTTCTTCATGAACGCTACCTCGATCATCGCGGTGTGCTTCGAACAGATGATCGTCGCAACGGTCACCGAGGCCAAGCCGCTGATCACCGATCCGGAGGTGGCCGCCGAGGCGACCGCGTTCCTGCGCCAGGAAGCCCAGCATTCGGCCAGCCACCGCAAGCACGTCAACGCGTTGATCGCGCACTACCCCGGTCTGCAGCACACCCTGGACGCCGCGGCGGCGCGCTACGACGAGCTCACCGCCTCCACGTCGCTGCAGTTCCGGCTGGCCTACATCGCCGACCTGGAGGCGACGTTCACGCCCAGCTTCAAGCTGATGCTCGACAACGAGTCGACCCTGTTCCGACCCGGCGACGAACGGGTCGCGTCGTTGTTCCTGTGGCACTTCGTCGAGGAGGTCGAACACCGCAGCTCGGCCCTGGTGATCTTCGACGCCGTGGTCGCAAAGCCGTGGTATCGCCTGCGGATGGTGCCCGCGGTGGTCCGCCACCTGCTGGGGGTGCTGGACGTCATCGCCGAAGGTGTCAACGCCCACATACCGGATTCCGACCGCAAGGTGGACGCACGCACCCTGCTGCCCCTGTTCGGACTGGTCAGCGCGCTGCGGCAGCGGGTGCCGATCGGCCCACCGGATCCGCCGTCCGCGCCCGCAGCGTTCTCGTCGGTTCCGCTGCGGGAGAAGATGATCGCCGGATGGCGCGTGCTGCTCAGCCAGACTCCGTTTCACGACCCGGCCGACGAGCCGCTGCCGGCGTTCGCCGACGAGTGGTTCGCGCGGTGGGACCGGGGCGGCGATGTGATCCGGTGGTATTCCGCCGAATCGGCCAGCTGAGCGGGGAGGCTACGTGGCCGCGCAATGCACCGAGACGTTCGACCGCCTGGCCGGCGCACTGGGCGGGTTCAGCTGCCGCGACGCGCCGGCTGTCGTGCATGTGCGCAGTCCGCTCGAATTGTCGAACGCGACACTGCCGGTGCTCGAGCTGACGATTGTCGTCATCGCGGTGGCTGCACTGGTGCATGCGATCAGGCGGCTGCACCGTGACGGCGATCCGGTCAACCTGGCGCTGTGGTTCGCCACGGTCGTCTATCTGTTCGTCATCGAGATTCCGCTGTACTTCCCGAACGTGTTCGGCGTCGAGGATGCACTGGGTATGGTGTTCGCGCACAACGTGTTCACCGTACAGTTCCTGTTCGACCGGCTACCGCTCTACATCGTGGCCCTGTACCCGGCGATGATCTCAGTGGCCTACGAGATCGTCCGCACGCTGGGGGTGTTCCGGGATCGCGGCGTTCTGCTCGGGGTGATCTGCGTCGGATTCGTCCATCACTGCTTCTACGAGGTGTTCGACCAGCTCGGTCCGCAACTGCGGTGGTGGGCGTGGAACATCGACAATCCACTGAACCAGCCTTGGCTGGCCGGCGTCCCGATGACCAGCATGTTCATCTTCGCGACCCTCGGGCCGGTGGTGGTGACCGCGCTGGTGATGGTGCTGGTGGGTCGGCGCGCACCCGCGCCACGCGGCGGTGGGCTGGTCTGGCGGACGGCGCTGGCCGGCGTGGCGACCCCGCTTGGTTTGGTGATCCTGAGCATCCCGACCTCATTGTTCGGCGGCGATGAGCCGAATGTGGGCGCACAGGCGATCGTGTTCTCGGTGGAGATCCTGGTGGTGGCGGTCGTCGGGGCGGTGGTGCTGGCGGGGCAGTGGCATCGAATCCGGTCCGGCATCGCAGTGCGGACCGAACCCAACACGTTCCTGCGTGTCTTCGGGACCGGCTATCTGGGCGTGTTGGCGATCCTGTGGGTCACCGCGTTGCCCGACTACTTCGGCGCTTCGTCGGGGATCACGGTCGACGGCACCCGGATCGGGAGCCTGCCGTACGCGGCAACGGTGTTCGCCGCGGCCGTGCTGTGCTTGGCCGCCGCCCTCAGCGCGACAGGGGCGCGGGCGTCGGTGCCGGTAGCCGCCACCCGCCAGCCGCAACCGGCCGGCCTGCGGCGAGGCGCCCGTCGCTGGCCTATCCCTTGGCCGCCGCGAGAGCGCTGAGCAGCCCGAACACGGCCGCACCGGCGATCGAGGCGTTGCGGTTGGCGGTGGGCAGTCCGGGGGAGCCCACGGCGACACCCACCTCGGCGCCGGCCAGCAGCGCCGTCACCGCAAGGGCGCGGCGGCGCTGGCTCGACGTTGCGGTGCTGAGCAGGATCGCCCCGAGCGCGGTCTCACGCAGCGCCCACATTCGGGTGAGGTAGTCGGACTGGTCGGTGCCTCCCAGCTCGGTGGACGCGGCGGACGCTGCGGGTTTCAGTGCGGCTGAGGCGCCGACGCCGAGCATGGTCGCTCCCAGCGCGGTCTGGATGAGACGTGTGATCATCTACGGTGGTGTCCTTCCGGCGAGGATCGAGTCGGTCAGAAGTGGCTTCAGAAATAGCCACTGAAGCGGCGGGTGTACTCGTCGAGCATCGCCGAGACCTCACCGGCCTCCAACCCGAAATCGCCGAGCGAGTAGCGGTGCCGGCCGTACTTCTCGCGTGGCCGGTCACGCAGATAGGACAGCATCGCGGCGCGCTTGTCGGCGCGGAAATCCAGCCCCAGCTCGGCGTGGATCTCGGCCAGCGTGGCGGCCGGGTCGGAGAGGAACCGGGTGAACGCCACATCGCAGATCTGATCGTCCATCTCGGGGTGGTCGCGGCGGAACTGCATTGCGCGCCCGACGATGTCGGCGGCGTACGCGGCGTCGGCGGCGGCCTGTTCGCCGACGGTGACCTCGTCGGAGAAGCCGCGCCGCAACGTGGCGTAGAGACTGCACAGCGAGGCGATCACCTCGGTGGGCTCGCGGTGCGGATTGACGACCTTCGCATCCGGATACACCCCGAAAAGCTCCGGCAGGTACGCCGCGTGGGTCGGCGCCTTGAGGATCCACTGCACTCCGGGGGTGCCTGCCTGCAGGTAGCGCAGTCCGCGCAGGTGCCATTCGTAGACGCTGCGGTGGTCGCCGGTGAGCAGGTATCGGCGGTAGGTCGGCGCCCAGGCCAGCGCCGCGAACTGTTCGGAGCAGAGGTCGAGTGCGGTCAGCCCGATGCATTCCGAGGGGGTGTGGGCATCGTAGAAGTGAATGGCGGAGAAGCCGGGGACCAGCTTGTCGGTTCGGGCGATGTTCGCGTCGATCTTCGCGACCCGCTTGTCGGTGCGGGAATCGGTCACCGAGTGCGCCAGCCGATAGTCGGTGATCTCCCACTGCAGCGGGGCCCGGTTTCCGGGTGCGGCCGCCAGCGTTTCGTGCAGGATCGTGGTGCCGGTTCGGCCGAGTCCGAGGATCACGACGGGCGAGGGGACCGGCGCCGCCGCCAGGTCGGGGTTGGCCTTCTCCCACGCGACCACGGTGAGCCGGTTGGCCAGCGCTTCGACGATCTGAGCGGCTACCGCGATGCGGCCGAACTGGTTCAGCCGCGCCTCGTGGTGCAGCGACACCAGCAGCGCCTCCAGGCCGGGAAGGTAGCTGTCGGAACCGAAGTCGTCGTGGCCGGCCTTCTTCGTGGCGGCCGTCCGCAGCGCTTCCACGCTGAGGGTCGGCCGGTTGACCCCGACAGCCTGCAGGGCGCGGCCGGCGAGGTTGACGGCTCGCACCACCGGTGGACGCGCCGGTCGAGAGTTCACCGGCGTGGCGCCGGCGGTGGTCATCGCGGCGCCACCTCGACGGCCGCGGGCATGGAGTAGCGGCCTTCGATCAACTCGAGCCCCGGCTGGTAGAACCGGCAGAGGATCATCAGATCCGCTGGGGGAGCGGGCAGCCAGTTCGCCTCGGCGGCGCTGGGCTGGCCGCGCTGCACGATGAGGTCGAGGCTGCCGTCTTCGCCGTAGTGGAGATCGGTGAAGTTCGAGCCGATGGCGTATCTGTCGATGGGGTTGTCGACCAGTCGCATGCCGGGCATCGAGTACATGGTCATCGACCAGAACGCATCGACCGGCGGGATGGCGTCGGCGGCGAAATGCAGCCGGTAGCTCTTCTTTCCGGTTAGCGGTGTGCCGTCGGCGGCGGTGACCAGCGCGGCGTAGGTCGCTTCGGCGGCCACTTGGAAGCCCGGCGCGTCGATGTTCATCCGCGCCCGCAGCTTCGGGTCGAGCGGGCCCGTGTCGCGGATCGGGGTACTGGTCAGCCAGGGTCCGTCGCCCAGTATGCCCATCGGCTGAACGGCGCGGATCTCTTTCAGTGCCCGGCCCAGGGCGTCGTCGAGCAGGGCGGCCACCGCCGGATCGGCCGAGGGCCGGCGCCCGGGGCCGATGCCGACCGCGCTGAATCGCTCGAGTTCAGCGGCCTCGTCGTGGGGGGTCGATTGCACCGTCAGGGCCTGGCAGAGGCGGTCGAAGAACCCTGCGCCCATGCCGTCGAGGTCGATCACCGGGAACCGGTCGCCGGTCGCGTCGGCTTCGCCGACCGGTGTGTTCCGCGCGTGCGGGTGGGTCGCCAACGCACCCAGCACCAGGCCTCCGAGCAGCCGAGCCGCCTCGGCCACGTCGGCGGGGTCGTGCGCGTCGCGCACCTGCATTCGGGGCATGACGTAGACCAGGGTGGTGCTGAAGTCCAGACGCGTCATGCCTGCCGGTGTGGCCGTGGTGTCCCCGGGGCCGGCGAGCAGGAACGTGGCCGCTGTGGTCCCCGTGGTGCGGCGCCCGACGTAGGCGACCGTCTGGAAGAAGCTGTCGAAGAACTGCAGGCAGTAGTAGCGGTCCTCGGTGTCGGGCACGTCGAGCACCTGGGGCCCGTCGGTGAGATCGAGCCACGCGAACCCGTACAAGGTCTCGACGTTGGCGCCGCTGGTCTGATGCGCTGGGGTCGCCAGGTTGCAGTCGAAGTAGAACCGGTTGCGCTCGACGCCGCTGTCCTCGCTGATCTTCAGGTATTCGTGGAACTGCACGAGCGTGGTTCCCCAGATTGCCGCGCGGACCAGCTCGTCGCGCACGTCGGTCTCGGCGGTCGTCACGATTGCGAGACTCCTTCGCGCAGTGGACTGATCCGGTTCCCGCCGATCGCGACGTGGGTGGCGGGCCCATCGAGAGCCGGGTTGCGAACTGCGTCCCGGAGCTCGGCTGCTATGCCGTAGGTCACACCGAGACCCTATACGGAACGTTACAGACTTAACAAGATCTGTATCGCCGTAAGATCTGGCTGCGGCGGATCATTCCGGCGCCTGGCCGGCCCGGGGTGCGCTGGACACGATCGGGGCGATGTGCCGATGCAGGTATTCACGCAGCTCGGCGCCGGTGCGGGGCGGATCGCGCGGAACCGAGACCATCGATTGGACGATCCGCAACACGAACTCGACCAGATCGTCGAGTGCGGATTCGTCGAAGCCGATGGCCGACCAGTCGACCGAACCGTGTTCCAGCATTATCCGTGATCGCTCGACGGCGGTCGGGTTGATCCACTGCCGGTTGATGACCCCGGTGCGGTCGCTGTCGATGAGCATGGCCAGCAGCGGTTCCTCGGGCAACTGCTCCACCTGGTAGGCCACCGCCTCCACCAGCATCTGCGCCGGGTCGGTGATGTCGGCGGTGAGCTCGCGGATCCGGGCCGTCCACCCCGCCAGTGCCACCTCGGCCACCGCGGCGAGTAGGCTGTCGGCGCCGGAGAAGTACCGGTAGAGAGTCGGACGGGAAATGCCCACGCGGTCAGCGACATCCCCCAGCGAGAGCCGGCTCGGGGACTGGCGCTCGATGATCTGCATCGCCGCGTCGACGATGCGCTTGCGCGCCTCATCATCGTCAGCCGGCGGTATTCCGCCCCAGCCCTTCCGTCCCAACGACACACCCCACGTCTTTGTGTCCGCATCGGGTGGGTCCCGTGCGCGGACACGCCTCTGGCGCAGAGACTACCGATGCCGGCCGCGGCACGCGGGTTATGTGCTCAGCCGACGCGAACCAGCGTCTTGCCGATGTTCACGCCGGTGAACAGCCCGTTGAGGGCGTCCACGCAGGATTCGAGGCCCTCGAAGATGTGCTCGCGGTGCACCAGCAGGCCCTGCTCCTCCCACTCGCGCAGCGCGGCGAACGCCTCGTCGAAGCGGCCCCATTCGTCGAGCGCGTTGAAGCCCTGCATCAGCGCGGTTTTCGCGAGCAGGTTGACGTAGTTCGACGGGCCGGGATGTTCGCCGGTCAGGTAGCTGGAGATCACCCCGCACAGCACCACCCGCGCCCTGGGGGCCAACCGGCCGAGCACCGCGTCGAGGATCGGGCCGCCGACGTTGTCGAAGTAGACGTCGACGCCTTTGGGGCAGTGGGTGCGCAACGCGGTGGGCAGGTCGTCGTTGCGGTAGTCGATGCAGGCGTCGAATCCGAAGTCCGACACCACAGCTCGGCACTTGTCCGGGCCGCCGGCGATGCCGACCACCCGGGCGCCGGCGATCTTGGCGATCTGGCCGGCCACCGACCCGGTGGCACCCGCGGCCGCCGAGACGACGACGGTTTCCCCGGCAGCCGGACGGCCGATCCCGGTCATGCCGAAGTAGGCCGTGGCCCCGGTGGGGCCGTAGATGGACATCACCGCGCGCTGGTCCACCTGGTCGCCGGGCCCGGGCACCGGCGTGGTGAACAGATCGTCGCGCACGATCGTGTACTCCTGGAACCCGGTCAGCGTCGTGACCACGTCGCCGACGGAATAGGCCTCGCAACGGGATTGCACGACCTCCCCGATGCCGGCGGCGCGGATCACCTCACCGAGCTGCACCGGGGGCAGGTAGCCGGGCTGGTCGTCCAGCCAGGTCCGGGCGGCGGCGTCGATACCCACGTAGGTGGTGCGCACCAGCGCCTCGCCGTCGGCGGGTTCGGGCGCATCCGCGACGACGAGTTCGGTGTCTTCGGGGGCCACCAGGCCGTGCGGTCGGCGGCGCAACAGGATCTGGCGATTCGTCAACGTCGGCACGCGCCAGAACCTACGGCACCGCTACGGGCTCGCGGAGAGGTTCCGCTGACACGCCCGGCGGTGGTGGTGTTCGCCGAAGAAGCGGCGCCCGGCCCGTCACGCCACCGGCAGGTCGCAACCGCAGTCCGCGTAGTCGGCCGACTCCGGCAGCTCGGCCAGCACCTGGGCCTTCGTCGCGTCGAAACTCAGCATTCCGGCGATCGGCAGGCACTCGGGCAACGGGTCCTCATAGCTCCAGGCGACATCGTCGACCACCGCGTCGCCGACCCTGGCGTTCCAGTAGGTCGCGTAGCCCTTGTAGTTGCAGTACGTCGACGTGGCGGATCGTTCCAGCAGGTCGGTACGCACCGACTCGGGGCTGACGTAGAGCCTGGGTGCCAGCGAGGTCTCGAACACGATGACGGTGTCGACGGTGTCGACCAGGGTGGTGCCCAGGACCTCGACCCGCAGCCCCCGGCCGGTGGGACGGCAATCCACCCGGTGATACGGGTTGGGTGGATAGTGCACCAGCGCCCGCCCCTCTTCCAGCCAGGTGTCCACGGCCGTCCACGGCACCGTCACGAAGCCGGGGGCCTCCGGCACCGGGGTGGTGGGCAGGTCGCCGGCATCGGCGACGGCGAAGGCGTAGCTCAGCGGTTGTCCCTGGCGGTGCACCATCAGCGCGCGCTCGGTGTCGATGACCGTGCGCCCGGCGAGAATCGCCTGGACACGCCGGGGGTGCGGCTCGATGTAGACCAGAGCGTCGGTGACCGGTGGGCTGAACTGGCCGGCCCGATCGCGGCTGAGCGGCCCACTGCCTGCCACCAGACTCATCGAAGCCGCCCGGCGCCAACACCATTCATCTGCCGCTGCATACCGAGCCTCCCGTCGCATGCCCCGTGGGGTCGAGACTGCCAGTTTACAAACACCGCGGCACCTGTCACGGCATGTGTCACCGCGGCCGTCCGCGACGCCGCAGGGTCACCCAACAAGCGGCTTCGGTCTGGTCGAATGTGAGCCGGGGCGGGAGAAACGCCGGCCGAATGGGTACCAGGTCCACGGTACCGACGCGACGAACGGGGGACTGGTGAAGCGGCTCAACGGTGTGGACGCGATGATGCTCTACAGCGAGACGCCCGAGATACACATGCACACCCTCAAGGTCGGGGTCCTCGATGTGTCGGCGGTCGACGGCTACGACTTCGACCTGTTTCGCCGGATGGCGCTGCCGCGTCTGCATGCGCTGGCTCCGCTGCGCTACCAACTGGTCGACATCCCGCTGAAGTTCCACCACCCGATGTGGGTGCAGAACGCCGAGATCGACCTGGACTACCACGTCCGCCGCGCCCGGGTCCCCGCGCCGGGCGGGCGCCGCGAACTCGACCAGTTGATCGGTGAGATCGCGAGCACCCCGCTGGACCGCAGCCGTCCGCTGTGGGAGATGTACGTGGCGGAAGGCTTGGCGGACAACCGCATCGCCGTCATTCACAAGGTGCACCATGTGCTCGCCGACGGTGTGGCCTCGGCCAACCAGCTGGCGATGGCCATCGGACCCCGTGAGCCCGAGGTGGGCGGACAGCTGGACGAGGTGCCCGCGGAGTCGCGCGCACCGGGAAACCTGCTCCGGGAGGCCGGGCGCGACCACGTGCGCCAGCTCCGCCGGCTGCCCCGGCTGGTCGGCGAGACCGCGGCCGGGGTGGCGCGGGTGCGGCAACGTTCCGCCGAGCGCGGAGCCCACCCCGACCTGGCCCGCAACTTCGCTCCGCCGCCGACCTTCGTCAACCACGTCGTGTCACCGGGAAGGCGGTTCGCGACGGCCGCGTTGGCGCTCGCCGACGTCAAAGAGACCGCCAAACATCTCGACGTCACCCTCAACGACGTCGTGCTGGCCACCGCCGCCGGGGCGTTGCGCCGACTGCAGCTGCGTTACGACGGGAAGGCCGACGCGCCCCTGATCGCCGGGGTGCCGGTGAGCTTCAACCCCTCACCGCATCGGCTGATGGGCAACGAGTTCACCTACATGACGCCGTCGTTGCCGGTGCACGTCGACGACCCGCTCGAGCGGGTTCGGCTGACCTCGACCTCGACCGCGATCGCCAAGGAGAACCACAACCTGCTCGGGCCGACGCTGCTGCCGTCCTGGCTGACCTACCTGCCGCCCGCCACCACCCCGCGCATCTTCCGGATGCAGGCGCGCCGGATCGAATCGGCGATGGTCATGAACCTGACGGTGTCCAACGTTCCCGGCCCCCGCGAACGAGGTGTCATCGAAGGCGCAGTCGTCAGCGAGATCTACTCCGTCGGCCCGATCGTGGCCGGAAGCGGCATGAACATCACGGTGTGGAGCTACGTCGACCAACTGTCGCTGTCGGTGCTCACCGACGACCGGACCCTCAAGGACCCGCACGAGGCCACCGATGCGCTGCTCGAGGCGTTCGCCGAGATCCGCCGCGCCGCCGGACTGCCTGCCGAGTCGACGCCGGTGTCGACGGCGATGCCGCCTGCCCCGGCGTTGTGATACCCACCTGAGTACGGAAACAGTTGTTCGGCCCGTCGTTTCGCAATGCCGGCACCGTGCGTCGTTGAATGCGTCACCCAACGAACACTTTACAGATCGTCGTCCAAGTGTCACGCTGTGTTCGGCGCGCCGAACACGGAGCGCCCGAGGGTGGCGTGATGACAGCGACGACGTTCAGCCGGTGGAGATGACGCCCAGACGACCGCCGGGGAGGCAGACGGTGAGTGCCCACACGATCGATGCCGACGGGTTGGTGCCGTTCGTGCGCAAAGGTTCTGGTGTGCGGATGAGCGGTGAGCACCTGCTCGCCTACGATCTCGCCGTGCTCGCCCTCGACGTCGGGGCGGTCGTCGGCGCGGCCGGCGGCTGGCTGTGCGACCGGGTCAGGGCCGGGTGGCGGGTCACCGTGCACACGCCGGCGCCGGTCGACACCAGCTCCCTGATGATCCTCGGGCTGCGCACCGCCGACGGCGCCAGCGGGATCGAACTGCTGTCCCGGCAGCGGCCCGCGGCGCTGGCGATCGACGCGCGGCTCATCGCCCGCGACGACCCGATCCGCCGTGCGGTGCTCAGCGCCGTCGACGGTGCCCGCACCGAGGTCACCGTGTGGGGGGAGACCGCGCTGGTGTCCGGAGACCGCCGCTTCCACCGGGTCAGCCACCGGCTCAGCGCCGCCGCCGTGGCGTTCAAAGGGCGGGCGCTGACCTCATCCGGCACGTCGATGCCCGATCTGCACGTCGAGGAGTTCCACAGCGCCGCCCTGTGGTACCCGCCGGACGGCACGGACCTCGCGCCGGTACGTTCCGCGGGTGCGGCCGGATAGCGCGATGGGATCGCGACGGTCCCACCCCGAGGACCCGACAGCCACCGGCTTGGGCCGGCCGCAGCGTCCCCGGCTGCTGGTGTGGGGCTCGGGGATGACCGAGGTCGTCGCCGCCGTCGGCGGTTACCTGTGTGACCAGGCCCGCTACGGCTGGGATGTCACGGTACTGCTCGCCGACGACTGTGATGTCCGGCCGCTGACCATCCTCGGCGCCGCCGCGCGGCGCCAGCGGGCCGACGTCGAGTCGGTGTTCGGTGGCCTGGGCCGCGGCGAAGCACTCATGATCGGCGCCGAACAGCTGAACCGCGGCGCCGAGGTGCGCCGGGCGCTGTCGCGCATCACCTGCCGAGGAACCAACGACGTCACCGTGTGGGGGGAGCCGATGCACGTCCGGCCCGACGCGGGCCTGGAACCCGCCGCGCACCGGTTGAGTTCGGCGGCGCGGGTGTTCAAGGCGCACGCGCTGGCCGCCGGCGGTGCGCCGCCGTGTCCGGCCGGAGTGGTCGAAGCCACCGAGTCCCTGTACCGGATTCGCCGCCCGTTGCGTCGGCTCCACCCGGTCTAGCCAGATCCGGCCCGGACGGCTACCGCGTCTCGCGGTTGCGCTCCACGTACCAGCTGCGCGCGACCAGGGCCAGCACCAATACGGCGAACCCGATCATGAACCAGTCCTCGACGTGGCCGACGTGGTTGCCGTGCGTCAGCAGCAGCAGAAACGCGGCGGCCAGCAGCCCGCCGATCTGCTTGACCCGAGGGTTCTCCTTCGACCAGCCCCACTCCGCCGACGGCACCTCCTCGACGTCGACGCCGGTGTGACGCTCCACCTCGGTGCTTGCCACGGCTGCTCCTCACGTCGGAATACCTGAGGGTCATTTTTGCACAGCACTACTACGCCCTGCCGTAGGAGTCCGCACCGGCCGCGAACCCCGACAGTAGGCTGGCCGGTCATGGCCACCCCAGCGTCGCGCGGTCTGCTCCACGACAAGGTCGTCTTCATCACCGGTGCCGCCCGCGGGCAGGGCCGCGCGCACGCGGTCCGGTTCGCCGAGGAAGGCGCCGACGTGATCGCCTTCGACCTGTGCGACCAGATCGACAGCGTCGCCTACCCGATGGCCACCCCCGAGGATCTCGAGGAGACGGTGCGTCTTGTCGAGAAGACCGGGCGGCGCATCATCGCCGAGCACGGCGACGTCCGGGACCGTGACCGGCTGGCCGCCGCGGTGCAACGGGGCGTCGACGAACTCGGCCGCCTGGACTTCGTGCTCGCCAACGCCGGCATCCTGCCCGCCGCCGGGCAGGCCGGCAGCTCGATCACCGCATTCACCGACGCGGTCGCGGTCATGCTCAACGGCGTCTACTTCACCATCGACGCCGCCCTGCCCGCCCTGCTGCGCAACCCCGACGGCGGTGCGATCGTGATCACCAGCTCAGCGGCCGGATTCACCTCGGTCAGCACCGAGCTGGGCACGATGAGCCACGGCGCGGCCGGATACACCGCCGCCAAACACGGGGTCGTCGGTGTGATGCGGCACTTCGCCCGGTCGCTGGCCGAGAAGAACATCCGGGTCAACTCGGTGCACCCCGGCGGTGTCGCCACACCGATGGTTCTCAACGAAGCCATGGCCGAGTGGGCCGGCCAGCACCCCTCGTTCAGCGAGGCCCAGCAGCCGCTGCTGGGTCTCCCGATGATGGAACCCCGCGACGTCAGCGACGCGATGGTCTATCTCTGCGGACCCACCGGGCGCTACCTCACCGGCGTCGCGCTGCCCGTCGACGCCGGGCAGACGTTGAAGTAGCCGCGCTAGTTCAACGCGCCGTACCGGTCTCACTTGATGGCGCCGTACCGACCTCACTTGATGGCGCCGTACCGGCGCAAGGCCTCCTGGCGCTCCTGTTTGTGATCCACCATCGGCTCCGGATAGCCGCCCGGCCGGGCGCCGTCGAGTCTGTGCACGTCGACGCCCGCCAGTTCGGGCACCCACCGGCGGATGTAGTCACCGGACGGGTCGAACTTGGCGCCCTGCGTCGTCGGGTTGAACACCCGGAAGTACGGCGCGGCATCGGTGCCGCACCCGGCCGCCCACTGCCAGCCGTGCTGGTTGCTGGCCATGTCGCCGTCCACCAACTGCTCGAGGAACCAGCGCGCCCCCCACTGCCACGGCAGATGCAAGTCCTTGACCAGAAACGACGCCACGATCATCCGCACCCGGTTGTGCACGAAGCCGGTTGCGGCCAGCTGACGCATGCCGGCGTCGACGATCGGGAAACCGGTCTTGCCCGACTTCCACGCTTCGAAGGCCCGCTGCGCCTCGGGTCCCTCGTCGACCTCGATCCCGTCGAAGCTGTGGTTCCAGTTCCACCAGGTGCTTTCCGGCCACTCGTGCAGCACCGAGGCGTAGAAGTCGCGGAACGCCAGTTCCCGCAGATAGGCCTGGGCCCCCTTCCCCGCGCCCAGATCAGCGGCCAGCGTGCGCGGGTGCACGGTGCCGAACTTCAGGTGCGCCGACATGCGGCTGCTGGCATCCAGATCGGGTCGGTCCCGGTCCTCGGCGTAACCGGTCAGGCCACTGCGCCGGAACTCCTCCCACTGCCGCCGCGCCGCCCGCTCGCCGGCGGGACACTCGAGTTCGACACCTGCGTCGGGCAGATCGGACAGGCCCGGTCGGCCCGGCACGTCGTCGGGGTCGACCCAGTTCGCGGTCGCCTGCCCCGAGTCGGCCGGCCTGCGCCACCCGTGCCTGCGCCAGGCGTCGTAGTACGGCGTGAACACCTTGTAGGGGGTGCCGTCGGATTTGGTGACCCGCCCCGGCGACACCAGGTAGGGCGATCCGGTGGCCACCAGCTCGACGTCGCCGAGCGCCTCGCGCACCTGCTCGTCGCGGCGCCTGCCGAACGGTGCGAAATCCTCCGACACGTGCACGGTCGCGGCTCCGACCGCCTTGGCCAGCGCCGGGATCCGCTTCCTCGGGTCGCCCCGGGCTATCAGCAGCCTGCCGCCCAGCTGTTCGTGCAGGTCACGCAGCGCGTCGTAGAGGTACTGCAGACGACGTGGGCCGGCCGAGGCCTTCAGCCGGGGATCGAGGACGTAGCAGGCCAGCACCTCGTCGTCGTGGTCGGCGGCCGCGAGCAGCGCGGGATGGTCAGACAGCCGCAGATCGCGGCGAAACCACAACACGGCGGGCATGGCATTGATGCTGCCCGCAATCTCCGATAGAGAAACACCAAAGCGCAGCATCGTCACACCTGGAGGAGCACCGTGCAGTTCTGGTCGGGTACCGCGTTCATGCCAACCACCGATGCCGTCCCGCTGGCGCGGATGCTCGACGACGCCGGCTACGACGGGATGGTCACCTCGGACCACATGATCTATCCGCGCCGGCTGCAGTCCACTTACCCGGACTCCGACAGCGGCACCCCGCCGTGGCCGCCCGAGACGCCCTGGCCGGACGCCTGGGTGCTGACCGGGGCGATGGCCGCGGTGACCCGGCGGCTGCGGTTCTCCAACGCGGTCTACATCGCCCCCGCGCGGCCGCTGCTGGAGGTGGCCAAGCAGGTGGCCACCGCGGCCGTCGTCGCCGACGGCCGGGTGGCGCTGGCGGTCGGTGTCGGCTGGATGCGCGAGGAATACGACCTGATGGGTCAGGAGTTCAGCACCCGGGGCAAGCGCCTGGACGAAATGATCCCGGCGTTGCGCGCGCTGTGGCGGGGCGGGTGGGTGTCCTGGCAGGGCGAGCACTACCAGGTGCCGGAGATGATGATCGAACCGCACCCGCCCCGACCGGTGCCGATACTGGCCGGCGGCGAATCCGAGGCGGCGTTGCGCCGCGCGGCGCGACTGTGCGACGGCTGGGTGGGGTACGCCTACACCCTCGAGGAGGCCACCCGCTACGCCCGGCGACTGACCGAGCTGCGCACCAGCTACGGGCGCGGTGACGAACCGTTCGAGATCCTGCTCGCGCTGCTGGATCCGCCGACGCCGGAGCTGTACCTGCGTGCGCGCGACGCCGGCATCACCGCGGTGATGTGCGCGCCGTGGATGGGCGCCGCCGACACCGGCGACACCTCCGGCGGGGTGGAGCGGTTCCGCGCACCGATCGAGCGGTTCGCCGAGACGATCATCGCCAAGGTCAGCCGGTGACGGACCCAGCGTGATGTCGGACTCGTCGCGGCGCACCGGCCGACGATCCGGTGACGGGCCTGCCAGAATGCCTGCATGATCTCCGGGCAGGCCGACAGCTATCCGCGCGACATGGTCGGCTATGGCGCCCACCCGCCGCATCCGCAGTGGCCCGGCGGCGCCAAGATCGCGGTGCAGTTCGTCCTCAACTACGAGGAAGGTGCCGAGAACAACGTGCTGCACGGTGACCCGGCCTCGGAGACATTCCTCTCCGAAATCGTTGCCGCCCAGCCCTTCCCGAACCGTCACATGAGCATGGAGTCGCTGTACGAGTACGGCTCCCGGGCCGGTTTGTGGCGGGTGCTGCGGGCTTTCGACCGACGCGGGCTCCCGCTGACCATCTTCGGTGTCGCGATGGCACTGGCCCGCAACCCCGAAGCGGTGGCGGCATTTCAGGCCCGCGGCGACGAGATCGCCTGCCACGGGCTGCGCTGGATCAGCTATCAGCTGATCGAGCCCGAGGTGGAGCGGGAGCACCTGGCCGAGGCGGTCGCGCTGATGAACCAGGTCACCGGCACCGCGCCACTGGGCTGGTACACCGGCAGGGATTCCCCGCAGACCCGCCGGCTGCTCGTCGAGCACGGCGGTTTCGTCTACGACTCCGACTCCTACGCCGACGACCTGCCCTACTGGACCCGGGTGGCCGAGACCGACCATCTGGTGGTGCCCTACACCCTGGACACCAACGACATGCGGTTCGCGATCGCCGGCGGATTCCCCAGCGGCGACGAGTTCTTCACCCACCTGCGCGACGCATTCGACGTGCTCTACGCCGAGGGTGCGGCCGGCGCACCGAAGATGCTGTCCATCGGACTGCACTGCCGGCTCGCCGGCCGCCCCGCGCGCACCGCGGCACTGGAACGGTTCCTCGACCATGTGCAATCACACGACGACGTGTGGGTGGCGCGCCGCATCGACATCGCCAGGCACTGGATCGAACACTTCCCGCCCAGCTGACACCGCCGGGTCCCGGTGCCCGGCTCACATGGGCGGCATCAGCACCGAATCGATCAGATACACGGTCGCGTTGGCGGTCTGAACGCCTCCGCAGATCACCGATGCCTCGTTGACCTTCAGATCATCCGGGTGCCCGGTCACGGTGAGGTCGCGCCCCTCGACAGTGGTGTGGGTTCCGATCACCTGCTCGGGTGCGGCCTGGCCGGGCACCACGTGGTAGGTGAGGATGCTGGTCAGCAGCGGTGCGTCGGTGGCGAGCTGATCGAGGGTGGCCTGATCGAGCTTGGCGAACGCCGCGTCGGTGGGGGCGAACACGGTGAACTGCCCGCTGTCGAGTGTCTCGACCAGATTCACCTGCGGATTGAGCTGCCCGGAAACGGCTTTGGTCAACGTGGTGAGCAGCGGGTTGTTCGAGGCGGCAACGGTCAACGGCGCCGGAGCCATGCCCTGCACCGAACCCGGGCCCTCGGGAACCTGCTCGACGTAGGCCGCGCAGCCCGGGCCCATCGGTTGTGCCCCCGCGGTCGCAGCCGTTCCCAGTGACATCCCGATTGCCGCGGCTGCGGCGAACCCGGTTGCTGCCCAGGTCTTCTTGTTCATCCCCATGGTCTCGCTCTCCTTGTCCGGTGACGTCTTACATCTGTGATTCGGAGTGGATGAGCGTTCGGATGGGTTGTAGCGCAAAACTTTTGATGTTCCTGGACGGTGGCGGGCGAAAACGCGAATCCCCTCACCCGCGTTGCGCGGGCGAGGGGATCCGAAAGCCGTGGCGGCCGGTCAGTTGGCCGGCGGCATCAGCACGGTGTCGATCATGTACACGGTCGCATTGGCGGTCTGCACCCCGCCGCACACCAGGCCTGCGTCGTTGACCATCAGGTCGTCGCCTTCCCCGGTCACGGTCACAGTCGCGCCCTGGACGGTCTCGTGCTCACCGGGGACCTGATCCGGGCCCGCCTGACCGGGAACCACGTGATAGGTCAGGATGCTGGTCAACAGATCGGAGTCGGTCTGCAGGGTTTCGATGGTGGCCGGATCGAGCTTGCCGAAGGCGTCGTCGGTGGGGGCGAACACGGTGAACTCGCCGCCGTCGAGTGTCTCGACGAGGTTGACGTCCGGGTTGAGCTGACCCGACAGCGCCTGGGTCAACGTGGTGAGCATCGGGTTGTTCGACGCCGCTACGGTGACCGGTTCGGCGGCCATCCCCGCCACCGAGCCCGGACCGGTGGGGACCTGCTCGGCGTAGGCGGCGCACCCGCTGCCGATCAGGTTGGCCGCCGGGTCGGCCATCGTGCTTGTCGTCGGGGCCATCGAGGTGGTGGGTTCCGCCGCTGCCGACGTGGTGGCGGTCTCGCTCGTCGCCGAGGTCTCCTCGGTGCTGTCGCTCGAGCACGCGGCTACCCCGAGCATCGCCGCGGCGGCCACGCCGGCTGCGGCGATCGACTTCCGGTTGACGGTGATCATCACATTCATCCCTTCACGTCTTTCGTTGACGGACGGTCCGCCCGTTGTGCTGACACCGGGGATTCATCGCCGCGCACGCTGCGGATGGGTGACGGCCCCCGACGTCACAGTGACGTCACAATTGGGCGGCCCCGTCGCGCCGTCGGCGGCGGGATGCGGCGACGTGGGCGTGACACGGCACAATGAACCCGTGAGTCGCGATCGGCAGCAGCAGGACAGGATCCGTGTGCTGATCCTGGGCAGCACCGGTTCGATCGGCACCCAGGCGCTCGAGGTCATCGCGGCCAACCCGGACCGCTTCGAGATCGTCGGGCTGGCCGCCGGCGGCGGCAACGTCGAATTGCTGGCCAGGCAGCGCGCCGAGACCGGGGTGACGAACATCGCCGTCGCCGACCCCGCCGCCGCCGACCGTCTCGGCGACGTGACCTACTCCGGTCCGCGGGCGGTGACCCGGCTGATCGAGGGCACCGCCGCGACCACAGGTGTCGACGTCGTGCTCAACGCGCTGGTCGGGGCGCTGGGACTGGAACCCACCCTGGCCGCGCTGGGCACCGGGGCACGGTTGGCGCTGGCGAACAAGGAATCACTGGTGGCCGGCGGACCGCTGGTGCTGGCCGCCGCCGCGCCCGGGCAACTCGTGCCGGTCGATTCGGAGCATTCCGCGCTGGCGCAATGCCTGCGCGGCGGCACCGCAGACGAAGTCGCCAGGCTGGTCCTGACCGCCTCCGGCGGCCCGTTCCGGGGCTGGACCGCCGCCCAGCTCGAAGACGTCACCCCCGAGCAGGCGGGAACGCATCCCACCTGGTCGATGGGCCCGATGAACACGCTGAACTCGGCCTCGCTGGTCAACAAGGGCCTCGAGCTGATCGAGACGCACCTGTTGTTCGGAATCGACTACGACCGCATCGACGTGGTGGTGCATCCGCAGTCGATCGTGCACTCGATGGTCACCTTCACCGACGGATCCACCCTCGCGCAGGCCAGCCCACCCGATATGAAGCTGCCGATCGCGCTGGCCCTGGGCTGGCCGGCCCGGGTGGCCGGCGCGGCGTTGCCCTGCGACTTCAGCACCGCCGCACGGTGGGAGTTCGAGCCGCTGGACGACGAGGTGTTCCCCGCGGTGGACCTGGCCCGGGAAGCGGGTCGCCGCGGCGGGTGCCTGACCGCGGTCTACAACGCCGCCAACGAGCAGGCCGCCGAGGCCTTCCTCGCCGGTGCCATAGCGTTCCCGGCGATCGTGCGCACCGTGGAGAAGGTGCTGCGCGCTGCCGACCAGTGGGCCGCGCAACCAGCTACCGTGGATGACGTACTCGACGCGCAGGACTGGGCCCGGGACCGGGCCCGGCGCGCCGTCGGGCGTGACTACGCAGATTCGGCAAGATCCAGGAGATAGGGACCGCCCGCCTCATGATGTTCGTGATCGGCGTCGTGCTTTTCGCACTCGCCATCCTGCTGTCGGTGGCCCTGCACGAGTGCGGCCACATGTGGGTCGCCCGCGCCACCGGGATGAAGGTGCGCCGCTACTTCGTCGGGTTCGGCCCCACGCTGTGGTCGACGCGGCGGGCCAACAGGCTCGGCTCGACCGAGTACGGCATCAAGGCCGTTCCGCTCGGCGGCTTCTGTGACATCGCCGGCATGACCTCGGTCGAGGAACTCGACCCCGAGGACCGCCCCTACGCCATGTACCGGCAGAAGACCTGGAAACGCGTCGCGGTGCTGGCCGCCGGCCCCGGGATGAACTTCGTCATCGGGTTCGCGCTGATCTACGCGATCGCGATCGTCTGGGGTCTGCCGAACCTCAACCAGCCCACCACCGCCATGGTGGGGGAGACCTCCTGCGTGAAGTCCGAGGTCAGGCAGGGCGAACTCGGTGACTGCATCGTGTCCAGCCCGGCCGCGGCCGCCGGCATCGAGGCCGGCGACGTCGTGGTCAAGGTCGCAGACACCCCGGTGGCCGACTTCGACGAGCTGGTCACCGCGGTACGGCCGCTGAACGGCCCGACCGAGTTCACCGTGCAGCGCGACCGCGACGGAAGCAGCGAACAGTTCACCACCGTCGTCGACGTCACCCCGAGTCAGCGCTACGTCGCCGGCGACGGTGCCGAGGCCGAGCCGGTCCCGACCGACGTCGGCACCATCGGCGTCGTGGCCGCGGTGTTCGGACCCACCCAGTACAACCCGCTGGCCGCGGTACCGGCCACCTTCGCCTTCACCGGCGACCTCGCCGTCGAGCTGGGCAAGGCGCTGGCCAAGATCCCCACCAAGGTCGGCGCGCTGGTCGAGTCGATCGGCGGCGGGGAACGCGACCCCGAGACGCCGATCAGCGTGGTCGGTGCCAGCATCATCGGCGGCGACACCGTCGACCAGGGGCTGTGGGTGGCCTTCTGGTTCTTCCTGGCCCAGCTGAACTTCGTGCTCGGCGCGGTCAACCTCATCCCGCTGCTGCCGTTCGACGGCGGGCACATCGCCATCGCCGTGTTCGAGAAGATCCGCAACCTGTTCCGGTCCGCGCGCGGCATGGTCGCCGCGGCCCCGGTGAACTACCTGAAGTTGATGCCGGCCACCTACGTCGTGCTGGTGGTGGTGGCCGGGTACATGCTGTTGACGGTCACCGCCGACTTCGTCAACCCGATCAGACCATTCCAATAGCTTCAACAGGGTCCCTGAGGATCCGGAAGGACACTGATGACCTCGATAGGTCTGGGGATGCCGGCGCCGCCCGCGCCGGTGCTGGCCCCGCGTCGGACGACCCGTCAACTGATGGTCCGTGATGTCGGCGTCGGCAGCGACCATCCCATCTCGGTGCAGTCGATGTGCACCACGAAAACCCACGACATCAACTCGACGCTGCAGCAGATCGCCGAGCTCACCGCATCGGGATGCGACATCGTCCGGGTGGCCTGCCCACGCCAGGAAGACGCCGACGCCCTGCCGGCGATCGCGCAGAAGTCGAAGATCCCGGTGATCGCCGACATCCACTTCCAGCCCAAGTACATCTTCGCCGCGATCGACGCGGGCTGTGCGGCGGTGCGGGTCAACCCGGGCAACATCAAGGAGTTCGACGGCCGGGTCGCCGAGGTCGCCAAGGCCGCCGGGGACGCCGGCATCCCGATTCGCATCGGCGTCAACGCCGGGTCGCTGGACAAGCGGTTCATGGAGAAGTACGGCAAGGCCACTCCCGAGGCGCTCGTCGAGTCGGCGCTGTGGGAGGCCTCGCTGTTCGAGGAGCACGGCTTCGGCGACATCAAGATCAGCGTCAAGCACAACGACCCGGTGGTGATGGTCGCGGCCTACGAGCAGCTGGCCGAGCAGTGCGACTATCCCTTGCACCTGGGCGTCACCGAGGCCGGCCCGGCGTTCCAGGGCACCATCAAATCGGCGGTCGCGTTCGGCGCACTGCTGTCCCGGGGTATCGGCGACACCATCCGGGTCTCGCTGTCGGCGCCGCCGGCCGAGGAAGTCAAGGTGGGCAACCAGATCCTCGAGTCGCTCAACCTGCGGCCCCGGTCGCTGGAGATCGTGTCCTGCCCGTCGTGCGGGCGTGCCCAGGTCGACGTGTACACGTTGGCCAACGAGGTGAGCGCGGGACTCGAGGGCATGGAGGTGCCGCTGCGCGTCGCCGTGATGGGCTGTGTGGTCAACGGTCCGGGCGAGGCCCGGGAGGCCGACCTCGGAGTCGCCTCCGGCAACGGCAAGGGCCAGATCTTCGTCAAGGGCGAGGTCATCAAGACCGTCCCCGAAGCGAAGATCGTGGAGACATTGATCGAGGAGGCGCTTCGAATCGCCGAAGAAACCGGACTGGATGATGCCAGCGGTTCCCCGGTTGTGACCGTAAGCTAGACCCAGCCCCCCAGGTGTGGGGTCGGCTGCTCGGTTAGTCGCAGAAAGAGTCCAGATGTCGGCTCCTCCGCTGTTTCGTCTCGTCGACGAGCGAAGAGTGTCGGTGGTGCGCGACATCACCGCGGTGCGGCAGGTGCTCGACGAGGACCCGGTCGCGGCGTGCATGGTGGCAGCCCGAGTCGCCGAGCACGGTATCGACCCCGCCGCGATCGGCGGCGAGCTGTGGACCCACCGCCGGGCCAGTGAGTCGCTCTGCTACGCCGGGGCCAACCTGATTCCGCTGCGTGGCGCACCCGGTGACCTCAACGCCTTCGCCGACAAGGCTCTCAGCAGTGTCCGGCGATGCTCGTCGCTGGTGGGGCGCGCCGAGCTGGTGCTGCCGATGTGGCAGCGGCTCGAGCACGTGTGGGGTCCGGCCCGGGACGTGCGCTCCCATCAGCCGTTGATGGCGTTGACCACCGCGCCGGCGTGCCCGGTCGACCCCGCCGTGCGTCCGGTGCGCATGGAGGAGCTCGACGCCTACCTGGTCGCGGCCGTCGACATGTTCATCGGTGAGGTCGGCATCGATCCACGCCTCGGTGACGGTGGCCGGGGCTATCGGCGCCGGGTGGCCTCGTTGATCGCCGCCGGACGGGCCTGGGCCCGGTTCGAGCGGGGTCAGGTCGTGTTCAAGGCCGAGGTCGGCTCCCAGTCACCGGCCGTCGGCCAGATCCAGGGCGTGTGGGTGCACCCGGACTGGCGGGGCCGCGGCCTCGGGACCGCCGGAACCGCGACGCTGGCCGCAGCGGTGGTGGCCGGTGGGCGCATCGCGAGCCTGTACGTCAACAGCTTCAACACGGTCGCGCGGGCGACCTATTCGCGGATCGGTTTCTCCGAGATCGGCTCGTTCGCCACCGTGCTGCTGGACTGAGCGGCCAAGCGCAGGCCGTACGCTTCATCCCCATGACTGAGCACCACGTGTCGGCAGCCGAGACCGCCGAGCGGACCGCCATCGCCGACGCCCTGGTCCGGGCCCTCGACCGTCGCTACGAGGTGCTCGACGTCGTGGTGGACTCCGAGGACTACGACGCCGCGATCGAGGCCATCGCCGATCTGCTCGACACCCCGGAGGTGGCGGCCGAAGCGGTGCTGCGGTTGTCGTTCGACCGGTTGACCAGGGTTTCGCGTCGCCGCCTGGCCGCCGAACTGGAGAACCTCAGCGGCCGGTCGCCGATCTTCACCGCACCTGGGCAGTCGCCCGGCCGGGCCCGCCGGCTGATGCTGCGTCCGTTCACCGCCGACACCGATCGCGACATCTTCGCCATCCGCACCGAAGACATCCGGCTGGCCGGCGACGGCACCGCGACGCCGGCCGGCGACCTCGGCGACGAGATCCGCGACGCGGTGGCCCGCGTCGCCGCGGAGGAAGCGGTGTGGCTGGTCGCCGAGGTCGGCGCGACGAAGGTCGGGATGGTGTTCGGTGAGCTCGCCGACGGCGAGGTGGATGTGCGGATCTGGATCCATCCCCACTACCGCAAGCACGGGTACGGGACGGCCGCCCTGCGCGCCTCACGGTCGGAGCTTGCGGCGTACTTCCCGGCGGTGCCGCTGGTGGTGCGGGCGCCCGCAGCGGGAGCGTAGGGCAGGGCCGACCGGTCGGGCCCGCAGAAGTCGGATCTCGGCGGCGTCGGCGCGGTGCGCCTACGCCGAAATGAGATCGTTATTTCTTAACATTTGCCTCAATGGCAACACTGATCTCATCTGCAACACGCGTGGTCGGCTTGGTGACCTCGGCTGCGATGGTCGTCGCCCTCAGCGCGTGCACGCCGCGCCCGAATGGTCCCGAGCCCGCCGCGGAGAGGTTCTTCGCCGCGCTGGCCGAGGGCGACACCGCTGCTGCCAGCGAACTCGCCGACCGCCCCGACCTCGCCCGCGCCGCGCTCAACGAGGCGTGGGCGGGTCTGCAGGCCACCGGGCTGGATGCGCAGATCCTGAGCTCCAAATACGCCGAGGACACCGGCAGCATCGCCTACCGCTACACCTGGCACCTGCCCAAGGACCGGACCTGGACCTACGACGGCCAGCTGAACATGGTGCGCGACGAGGGGCGCTGGGAGGTGCGCTGGGCCGCCACCGACATCCATCCGCGGCTGGGCGAGAACCAGACCTTCGCACTGCGTGCCGACCCGCCGCCGCGCGCCTCGGTCAACGAGCGCAGCGGCACCAACGTGCTGGTACCCGGCTACCGGTATCACTTCGCGCTGGATGCGCACGAGGCGGGCGCCGCGCTGATGCCGACCGCACGGGTGATCAGCGATGCGCTGCGGCCCTTCGACGAGACACTCGACGCGCAGCGGCTCGCCGAACTGGCCAGCTCGATGAAGGGCCCGCTGAGCCTGATCACGCTGCGCAAGGACGACCACGATGCCGTCATCGGTGCGCTCGGCCCGATGCCGGGTGTCGTGGTGACCCCGCAGCCCGAAATGGTGCCCACCGACGACCATTTCGCGCCCACCCTGGTCGACGAGGTCAAGAAGACCGTCGCCGACGAACTCGACGGCACGCCCGGCTGGCGGGTGGTGACGGTCAACCAGAACAAGGTCGACGTCGACATCCTGCACGAGGTGGCCGGCGATCCGGCGCCGTCGGTGAGCATCAGCCTGGACCGCGCGGTTCAGGTCGCGGCCCAGAACCAGGTGGACAGCACCGACAAGCAGGCGATGATGGTCGTCATCCGGCCCTCCACCGGCGAGATCCTGGCCGTCGCGCAGAACGCGGCCGCGGACCGGGAGGGCCCGATCGCGACGATGGGTCTCTACCCGCCGGGTTCGACCTTCAAGATCGTCACCGCCGGCGCGGCCATCGAACGGGACATGGCCACCCCGAACACGCTGCTGGGCTGCCCGGGGCAGATGGACATCGGGCACCGGACCGTGCCCAACTACGGCGGGTTCGACCTCGGGACGGTGCCGATGTCGCGGGCGTTCGCCAGCTCCTGCAACACGACGTTCGCCGAACTGGCCAGCCGGATGCCGCCGCGGGGACTGACCCAGGCCGCCGCGCAGTACGGTATCGGGGCCGACTACCGCATCGCGGGCCTGTCCACCGTGACCGGGTCGGTGCCGCCCACGGTGAACCTCACCGAACGCACCGAGGACGGTTTCGGTCAGGGCAAGGTGCTGGCCAGTCCGTTCGGAATGGCGCTGGCCGCGGCGACCGTGGCCGCGGGCCACACGCCGGTGCCCAAGCTCATCGACGGCCGCGAGACCGAGATCACCGGCGAACCCGGACAGATCCCGGCCCAGGTGGTCGACAGCCTGCGGCCGATGATGCGGCTGGTGGTCACCAACGGCACGGCCGAGGACCTGCAGGGGGCCGGCGACGTGCGCGGCAAGACCGGCGAGGCCGAGTTCGTCGGCGGCTCGCATTCGTGGTTCACCGGCTACCGGGGCGACATGGCCTTCGCCGCGCTGATCGTCGGCGGCGGCAGTTCGGAGTACGCGGTGCGGATGGTCCGAGGCATGCTCGACTCGTTGCCGGCCGATTTCCTGGCCTGACGGCGGTACCGTGGAGGTGCCATGACCGACATCAACCACGGCCGAAGCCACCGCGTCGCCGACGCGGCGGTGGTGCGCGCACCCGACGCGGTCGAGATGAGGATCTCCGACGCCGACCGCAACGGCACGCTGCGGCGGCTGCACAACGCCGTCGCGCTCGGGCTGATCGACATCGAAGAGTTCGAGGAACGCTCGGCGATGGTGTCGCGCGCCCGCATGCGCTCGGACCTCGACACGCTCGTCGGGGATCTGCCCGGCCCGGGTGCGATCGTCACCTCGGCGGCCGACCGCGTGGAGCTGCGGGGCGTGCTGGGCTCGCTGAAGCGCCACGGCGAATGGATCGTGCCCACCCGGCTGGCGCTGCACCGCCGGATGGGCTCGGTCGATCTGGACCTGACCCGGGCGCGGTTCGCCGGCCCCATCGTGGTGATCGAACTCGATCTGGTGTTCGGTGGTCTGGAACTGCGACTGCCCGACGGGGCGAGCGCCTCGATCGATGACGTCGAGGTCAATGTGGGCCGCGCCCACGACCATCGCAAGAGTGCGCCCGCCGAGGGCAACCCGCACGTCATCCTCACCGGCAGGGTGGTGTGCGGCTCGGTCGACGTGCGCGGCCCCCGCAAGGGGTGGCGGCGCAACCCGCTGGCCCGCCCTACCTGACCGGTTCGTCGGCGAGGCCGTACCGGTCCTGGTAGTGGCGTACCCGTTGGCGAACCTCGGCGGCGTCCAGACCGGTGTCGGCCCACCGGTAGCGGTTTCCGCCGTGATCCCCGGGATTGGCCGCGAGGTGCGCGCGCATGCGTTGTTCGGTGTCGGGGCGCAGCTCCCGGTCCATCGCCGCGTACAGCGTTCGCACCGTGGCCATCGGATCACGAATGAAATCGGCGAAATGCACGTCGATGAACTGCCCGGGGTCGATCAGCCCGGAGTCACGCACCGTGGTGGCGCGGTCGAGCCCGACGACGATCTCCTCGCAGGACTGTGCCGCGCACTCGGTGATCGAGGACTGGTCGGAGGCCAGCCGGCGCAGATGGTGGGTCAGCGCGCTGATCGAGGAGATGACGTTGAGTGGATCACGATGGGTCTGCACGATCAGCGCATCCGGATACCTGGCCACCAGCGCGTCGAGCTGCCACAGGTGCGCCGGGGACTTCAGCAGCCACTGGCCTCCCACGCCGGACTGTAAGTGCTGCAAGAACATCCGGTGGTACTGGTAGGCCGGGCCCTGGTCGGCGTCGTAGAGCAGCCACCGGTAGTAGTCGGGTAGGCGGTACTGCACCGAGAAGATCATGCTGGTGAACTGCCCGGCGGTGATGCGCACGCATTCCTGGCCGACCAGCGCCCCCATCGGGTGGTGCACCAGCAACCCGGGAACGATCTGCTCGGACATCTCGATGGTGGCCTGGGTCGACGCGATTCGGGGATCGGTGTGGTAGCCGCCCGGCTCGGGCAGCGGGTACGGGTTGTCCACCTCCCAGGTCAGCGGCGGACGCAGCGCGGGATCCTGAGCGAGCAGGTCGAACAGGATCGTCGTTCCGGTGCGCGGCTGACCCACGATGACGATGGGCCGGGTGACCGGTGCAGCGGCGACGGCGGGGTGGTTCTTGCGCCAGTCGATGATCTGCAGCCGGTGGGTCAGCGCCCGCACGATGTCCATCGAGGCGATCTCGACGCCGATCTCGTTGAGTCGTGCGTCGGCGACCAGGCCCTGGCACAACAGATCCAGTCCGGTGCGCCAGTTCCCGTCGTCGAAGTCGCCGAAATCACTGTGACCGGCGGCCTCGCAGGCCTGTTCGACGAGCAGTTCGGGCGTGAACCGCGCGGCGTTCACGCCGCGGCTCCCGTCTCGACGGAGGTGCTCACCACGGGCGGTTCGGGGTTGTCCAGCCAGCGCAGCACGACGAAGCCCCGGTGCCGGCCACCGGTGTCGAGCCAGTGGCCGTGGCCGAAGTCGCTGGCTCCGATCGCGATTCGTACCATTCCGGAGGCGTCGGGCGCCACACCCTTGTTGGTGACCGAGCTGTGCCGGTGGCGGGGTTCGAGGCATTCGTGCCAGATGCTCTCCAGCGTCACGTTCCAGTATCTGGTCTCCGGTGGGGTGAACTCGAGCACCAGTGAGTCCTGCGGCCCCAGCGCGAACGACCCGATCATGTAGAGGTTGTCCGGGGTGGTGTTGTCGTCGCCGAGGTCGGCCGCTTCTGCGGTCAGCAGTTCGTTGGGGCGGGTCAGCATCTCCGGCTTGACGGTGCGGTGCAGGGTGGTGAGCTTGGCGAGGGTCCAGGCCATCGAGGTGAAGGCCTCGGCCGCGGACTCGTCGCTCACCGGTTGCAGGGGACCGGGGTCGAGGCAGTCGACCGTCATGGACGCGGGGTGCTCGCTGGTGGGGTCGCCGATGTATTCGCGCACGACGACGGCCGACGCGTCATCGGGAATCTCGACCCACTGAGCGTCGCCGAGCACCTCTGGCGCCGGCTGGGTGCGCGCCAGCACGATCGCGAAACGGCCTGAGTTCAGACGTAGTTCGGAATCGCCCAGGTAGGCCGCCATCCGGCGCGGGTTCAGGCCGGTGCCGGCGAGCACCTGAAACCCCAGATAGGCGGTGCTGCCCCGACTTCCGGTGATCCGGTAGCTGCGGTCGCCCCGGATCATCGACAGCAGGTATCTGCCGTCGGGGTTGGGTCCGGCGAGTTGGCGGGTGTCGGAGCACATGTCGAAGAAGTGCGGACGTTGCGGGTCGGCTTCGATCGAGATCTCGGTGCACAGCGCGGTCGTCTTGGCCAGCACGCCGAGGCCCTCGAGCACCTCGCGTTCGTCGATCGCGTCCTCGAGCACCATCGCGGTCATGTCCGAGAGCATCTGCTGGGTGAACCGCCACGATTTCACTGCCTCGACGGCCCAGCCGTTGCGTTCTGTGTCCATGGTGAGACATAGTCTCACCATGGACGTCGTCTCAGGGCCGCATTCGCGAGAAAGTCTGACGGTGCGCAAGCAGCGGGCGACCCGGGCCCGCATCGCGGCCGCCGCGGCCCGGGCGGTCGCCGCCCACGGGCTGGCCGGGGTCACCGTGGAGCAGATCGCCGCGGCGGCCGAGATCGGCCGCGCCACGTTCTTCCGCTACTTCTCCGCCAAGGAGGACGCCGTCGCCGAGGGCATGACCACCCGCTGGCTCGACGCGATCACCGCGGCCATCGCCCGTCAGCCCGCCGACCTGTCGGCCGGGGCCGCGGTGGCGGCCGCATTCGAGGATCTCGGGGACGGGTTCGACGCGATCAGTGACCAGGTGCGTGAGCTGGCCACGCTGACCAGGTCGTCGCCGGTGTTCAGCGCGTGGACGCTGCAGATCTATCTGCGCTACGAGAACGCCATCGCCGAGCTGGTGGCGCCCAGGATGCCCGGCCCACGGCCGGAAGACCCGCGACCACGCCTGCTCGGGGCGCTGGCGATGGCCTCGGTGCGGATCGCGCTCGACGACTGGCTGACCCACGGCGGGTCGCTTCCCGAGCGGGTCCGAGCGGCGCTGACCTCGCTGCGGATCGCCTGATCAGGGCTCTCAGCGCGGGTCGAGCACCGCGAAGCTCAGCGTGGCCCGCGCGGCCAGCCGGTCCCGGGCGACGTCGGTGACGTCGACGGCGATGATCGACAGGCGGCGTCCGGCCCGCACCACCGTCGCCTCCGCGCGCGCCGGCCCTTGCAGCACCGGGGCCAGGAAATGGATGGTCATGTCGGCGGTGGTGACATCCTGACCTGGGCCGATGTGGCGGTCGGCGAGCCGGCCGGCAGCGATGTCGATCAGCGTGGCCACCAGCCCACCCTGCAGCGCACCGCGCCGGTTGGCCAGATCGGGCCGGTTGTCCAACTCCACGACCAGCCGCTCATCGGATTCCTCGACGTCGCGGAAGTCCAATTGAGCGAACAAGTGTCCGGGGGTGACCTGCATCCGCAGAACGCTAGCATTGCTACATGTCTGTACGGAGCGCCCTACGCCCCGGTGTGGTCTCGCCCACATTGCCGGTGCCTGCATCGATCGAGCGGCCGGAATACGTGGGTCGCGCAGACGCGCGCGAGGGCAGCGAACCGTGGGTGCAGACCCCTGAGGTGATCGAGAAGATGCGGGTGGCCGGGCGGATCGCGGCCGGCGCGCTCGCCGAGGCCGGTAAGGCCGTGGCGCCGGGCGTGACCACCGACCAGCTCGACCGCACCGCCCACGAGTTCATGCTCGACCACGGCGCGTATCCCTCGACGCTGGGCTACAAGGGGTTCCCGAAGTCCTGCTGCACCTCGCTCAACGAGGTCATCTGTCATGGCATCCCCGATTCGACCGTGATCGAGGACGGCGACATCGTCAACATCGACGTCACCGCCTACATCGACGGTGTGCACGGGGACACCAACGCGACGTTCCTGGCCGGAAACGTCAGCGAGGAGCACCGGCTGCTGGTGGAGCGCACCCACGAGGCCACCATGCGCGCGATCAAGGCGGTCAAGCCCGGACGCGCGCTGTCGGTGGTCGGCCGGGTCATCGAGGCCTACGCAAACCGTTTCGGCTACAACGTGGTTCGAGATTTCACTGGACACGGGATCGGCACCACCTTCCACAACGGTCTGGTGGTACTGCACTACGACCAGCCGTCGGTGGAGACGGTGCTCGAACCGGGCATGACCTTCACCATCGAACCGATGATCAACCTCGGCGAGCTCGACTACGAAATCTGGGACGACGACTGGACGGTGGCCACCAAGGACAAGAAATGGACCGCCCAGTTCGAACACACCCTGGTCGTCACCGACACCGGTGCGGAGATCCTCACCCAGCTGTGAGCCGTCGGTAGCCTGGGAACCATGATCCGGCTCGCCGCCAGCGCGGTACTGCTCGTGCTCGGCGTCGCGGGCTGTGGGCCGGTGGTCACCGGGACCGCGACCTGGCCCGGCGCCAGACTCGAGCGTGCCGTGTTGACCGAGGGAGACTTCCCGGCGGGGGTGCGCTACGAGCAGATCCAGCGCGACCCCGGCACCGGCGACGGGGTGGGAGGGCCGCCGCCGATGCTGTCCTCCCCGAAGGGGTGCACCGACGGGTTGACCCGCGATATCGCCGACACCGCCGAGCGGGGTCCGGGCAGTGCCGTCGAGTACGTCGTCGACTACGACGGTGCCCGGCTGGTCATCACCGTGTTGACCTGGAACCTGGACCTCGACCGGCTGGCGGCCACCGCCGATCGGTGCGCTGCCTACAAGACGTTCTTCGACCCGTCCGATCCGGGGATCGCGATGACCACGACGCGGCTGCAGGCCCCGCACCCGGATGCGCTGGCCTACGAACAGACGATGCATCTGACCGGCGCCGAGCGCAGCGTGTTCTTCGCCTTCGAGAACGTGGGTTCGATGGCCGTCTTCGGTATCGCCTTCCCGTCACCGGATCCGTCCGTCACCGTCAAAGCCACGCTGCCGCAGACGTTTTTGGAGGTGATGACCAAACAGGCCGATCGCGCTGCGCGGGCCGCGTAGCGGCACACCCAACAGCGTGAAAAAGCCCGCCGATGCCGTTGCTGGCTGTAGCGTGACGCAATGGCTTCCCCCACGGTGACCGTTGACGGCTTCGGCGTGCCGGTCGAGGTCACCGGGCCGGAGAAGGGATCGGTGGTGGTGCTGCTCGGTGCCGCCCATCAGGCCCCGGCCGCCTACGCCGCGGTCTGCCAGCGTCTGCACACCGCGTCACTGCGCACGGTGGTGGTCGGCCCCGACCCACGGCTGACCGCCAAGACGGTGGTCGGCGTCCTGGACTCGCTGAGCATCGGTTGGGCGCTGGTGGTGGGGGACAGGCTCGGTGGGGAACTGGCCTGGGAGTTGGCGGCCAACCGGCTGGACCGCTTCATCGGGCTGGTGGCCGTCGACCGCGGTCACCCGCGGGTCGCCGATCCGGCCGGGATCATCCGTGACGAACACTGCCCACCGGTGGAGTTGAACACCACCGTGCTGGTCAGCAGCAAGGCTGCCAGAGCGATGGCGCTGGCCAGCCAGCGGTATGTCTACGGCGACTACCGGGTGGTGGATCTGCTGAACAAGCGCAACGCGTCGGACTCCACCGCGCAGCTGGCCACCGAGATCGTCATGCGCACCAGCACCTGGTAGCCGGTCAGGACGTCTTGTCGCCGTCTTCTGCGCCCTGGGCGGCCTCCTCCGGCGTCCACGCCTGGGGCAGCGCCGGCTGATCGGGAAACAGGAAGTCCACGAACGCCTTCGCGGTGGGCTGCGGTTCGTGGTTGGCCAGTCCCGGCCGTTCGTTGGCCTCGACGAACACGTACTCGTCGCGGGTGACGTCGGGCACCAGCAGGTCGATCCCGGTGACCGGGATGCCCAGCGCCTCGGCAGCCGTGACAGCCACCCGGCACAGCTCGGGGTTCACGGTGGCGGTGACATCGTGGATGGTTCCGCCCTGATGCAGGTTGGCGGTGCGGCGCACCCGCAGTTTGCGGCCTTCGGGCAGCACATCGTCCATCGTCCAGCCGGCCTCGCGCACCGTGGCCTCGGTGACCGCATCCATCGGAATCTGCGACTCGCCGCCGGTGGCCGCCGCGCGGCGACGGCTCTGCGTTTCGATCAACTCTTTGATGGTGTGCTCGCCGGTGCCGATCACCTCCGCGGGCATCCGCATCGCGGCCGCGACGACCTTGCCGTTGATCACCACCAAGCGCAGATCATCGCCCTCGGCGCGCTGTTCGATCAGCACCTCTGGGTGGTTCTCCCGCGCGCGGGCCAGTGCCTCGTCGAGTTCTTCGTCGCCGGACACCCCGACGGTGATGCCCTTGCCCTGTTCACCCCGAGTGGGTTTGACCACGACGTCGCCGACCTCGGCGAGGAAATCGTGGTCGCTCTGGTCGAAGGTGGCCAGCCGGCCGCGCGGAACGACCACCCCGGCCTCGTGGACGATGCGTCGGGTCAACCGCTTGTCGTCGCACCGGGCCATCGCCACCGCAGAGGTGAACTCCGACAACGACTCGCGGGTCACCACCGACCGGCCGCCGTGCGACAGCCGCATCTCGCCGGTCTCGGCGTCGAGGACCTCCACCCGAATACCTCGCCGCGACGCCTCGTCGGCGATGATTCGCGCATACGGGTTGAGATCGTCGACCGTTTCCGGTTTGGGCGTGAACAGCGGTTCGTTGATGGCGTTCTTGCGTTTGACGGCCAGCACCGGGACCCGCTGGAAGCCGAGTTTCTCGTAGAGGGAAATGGCCGCGGCGTTGTCATGGGCCACCGACAGATCCATGTAGGCGCGGCCGCGCTCGCGAAAGATCTCGGCCAGCGCGTTGGTCAGCGCGGCACCGACACCGGGCATCCCGGCGCCCGGATCGACGGCCAGGGTCCACAGACTCGACCCCTTCTCCGGATCGTCGAAGAGCCGCGCATGATCGACCCCGGTGACCGTCCCGATCACGGTGTCGTCGTCATCGCGGGTGGCGACGAGGTACTCGACGGCGTCGACGCCGAGGTGGTTCTCCCAGATGACATCGGTGGGCGCAGGCACCATCCCGCAGCGCACGAAGACACGGTTGATGTCGTCGGCGTCGGCCCGGCTGCGCAACGGGCGCACCGCCATGCCCGGGGCAGGAGGCGGAGGCCGATAGGACTCGATGAACCGCAACCGGTAGGTGTGGCTGGGGTCGATGAACAGCTCGTGCGGGGCCATCGCGACCAGCACGTGGGACTCTCGGGCGTAGATGCAGATGTCGCGGCGCCCCGGAGCCTCCCGCCGCAGCACCTCGGCCAGCTCGGCGGGATCGGCGAAGGTCTGGCCGAAGATCAACCTGCCCCAACCGAGTTCGAGTTCGACGTTCTTGGCCATCGCGTCGACCATGTCCGGCGGTGACGCGGCGTGCAGGCCCATCGTGATGGCCTCGCACGGCAACTCGGACTGGCCCTCGGCCTCGTCGATCATGCCGCTGGGCCCTTGATCCCGTGGCGCTGCAGCCACAACTCCAGTAGTGCGATCTGCCAGAGCTCGTTTCCGCGCAACGGGGTGAGCCTGCCGTTGGGATCGGCCAGCAACTGCTCGACGGCGTCGGGGCGGAACAGCCCGCGTTCCTTGGCCTCGGGGGCGTACAGCGCGTCGCGGACCATGTCGAGGTACGGGCCCTCGAGGTGGGTCAGCGCCGGCACCGGGAAGTAGCCCTTGGGCCGGTCGATCACGTCTGCCGGGATCACCCGGCGAGCGGCCTGCTTGAGCACGCCCTTGCCCTCGAAGGCGGTCTTGTACTGGGGCGGGCAGGTCGCGGCCAGTTCGACCAGATCGTGGTCGAGGAACGGCACCCGGCCCTCGAGCCCCCACGCCATCGTCATGTTGTCCACGCGCTTGACCGGGTCGTCGACCAGCATCACGGTGGTGTCCAGACGCAGGGCCCGGTCCACTCCGGTCTCGGCTCCCATCCGGGCGAAGTGCTCGGCGACGAAGCGCTCGCTGGGGTCGTCCTCGGCGGCCACGGCCCGCGAAACCAGCTTCGCGTACGCCGACTGGTCGCGGTCGAAGAACGCCGCCCGGTAACTGGCGACCGAGCCTTCCAGCGAGGCCGCGGCCGGCTCGCCCATCGGCGGATACCAGTGGTAGCCGGCGAACACCTCGTCGGCGCCCTGGCCGGACTGCACGACCTTGACGTGCTTGGCGACCTCCTGGCTGAGCAGATAGAAGGCCACACAGTCGTGGCTGACCATGGGCTCGCTCATCGCGCTGATCGCGCCGTCGAGCGCGGGCAGCATCCGATCGGTGCCGATCCGGATCTGGTGGTGGTCGGTGTCGAATCGCCTGGCGACGATGTCGGAGTAGCGGAACTCGTCGCCCTCGACGCCACCCACCGATTCGAACCCGATCGAGAACGTCTTGAGCCCGTGCTGGCCCGCCTCGGCGAGTAGTCCGACGATGAGGCTGGAGTCGACCCCGCCGGACAGCAGGCAACCGACCGGCACGTCGGCGACCAGCCGGCGCTCCACCGCGACCCGCAGCGACTGCAGAACCGCGTCCTCCCAGTCGCGTTCGGACCAGTCGGAACGCTCGTCGCAGCGGGTGAAGTCGGGCTCCCAGTACACCTTCGTGGTGCGGGTGCCGTCGGGCTCGATCGCCATCAGCGACGCCGGCGGCAGCTTGCCCACCCCGCGCAGGATGGTCCGTGGTGGCGGCACCACCGAATGGAAGGTCATGTAGTGGTGCAGCGCGACCTGGTCGATGCGGGTGTCGATGTCGCCGCCGGCCAGCAGCGCGGGCAGCGACGACGCGAACCGGACCCGGTCGTTGTTCTCGGTGATGTAGAGCGGTTTGATGCCCAGCCGGTCGCGGCCCAGCAGCACCCGGCCGCTGTCGCGCTCGACGATCGCGAAGGCGAACATCCCCTTGAGGTGGTCGACGAACCGGTCACCCCAATGGTGGTATCCCTTGAGCAGCACTTCGGTGTCGCTGTGCGAGAAGAACCGGTAACCGTGGGTCATCAGTTCGTCGCGCAGCTGCTCGTAGTTGTAGATGCAGCCGTTCCACGCGATGGACAACCCGAGTTCGGAGTCGACCATCGGCTGGGCGCCGGCTTCACTCAGGTCGATGATCTTCAGGCGCCGGTGGCCCAACGCCACCCTGCCTTGCGACCACACTCCTGCGGCATCGGGTCCGCGGGGGACCATGACCTGGGCCATCGCTTGGACGGCGCCGATATCCGGGGTTCTTCCGTCGAGACGTACCTCGCCGGTGGCTCCACACACCTGTTCGACCCTACTCTGTGTCGGCGGACCTCGATCGGTAAACGTCCGGTCGCCACCATCGCCGGCCGGCTCGGACGAGCGTATTTACCCGGGGGCAAGGTCCTCAAACCGGGGGGTGCGCCTGCCCGCCGAGATCCTCGTCACACAGCCCCCCGGAAACAGCTGCTCGGCAGGGTTTGCCGCTCCGGTGATCCGGGAACCATGGACTTCGAAAGGTCTGCTCCCCTACCTTTTAGTACCTTCTATTACCGAGCGCTTCGGAGATTGGGTACTAGCGAGCCAACGACGACCGGTGGGGAAGCCGACGGTGTTATCGCGGTCGACTCAAGGGGAGAAGTGATGGGTGCAGGATCGGGCATGCTCACGCAGGGCGAACTCGAGCAGCTGGTTTCGGCGGGCGACATCGACACGGTGATCGTGGCGTTCACCGACATGCAGGGCCGGCTGACCGGCAAACGGGTGTCGGCCCGGCTGTTCGTCGACGACGTCGCCGAGCACGGCGCCGAGTGCTGCAACTACCTGCTGGCCGTCGACGTGGACATGAACACCGTCGACGGCTACGCCATCTCGAGCTGGGAGACCGGCTACGGCGACATGGTGATGACACCGGATTTCAGCACGCTGCGGCTGCTGCCGTGGATACCGGGCAGCGCACTGGTGATGGCGGAGCTGTCCTGGACCGACGGCCAACCGGTGAAGCAGGCTCCACGCAGCATCCTCAACCGGCAGATCGACCGGCTCACCGACCGTGGATTGGTGCCCTACATCGGCACCGAGCTGGAATTCATGGTCTTCGACGACACCTTCCGTGACGCGTGGAAGGCCGGTTACCAGGGGCTGACTCCGGCCACCGACTACAACGTCGACTACCAGATGGTGGCCTCGACGCGGATGGAGCCGCTGCTGCGCGACATCCGGCTGGGCATGGACGGTGCCGGCATGTACTGCGAAGGCGTGAAGGGCGAGTGCAATCTCGGCCAGCAGGAGATCGCGTTCCGCTACGACCACGCCCTGGTGACGTGTGACAACCACACCATCTACAAGAACGGCGCCAAAGAGATCGCCGATCAGCACGGCAAGAGCCTGACCTTCATGGCGAAGTTCGACGAGCGGGAGGGCAACAGCTGCCACATCCACATCTCGCTGCGGGGTGACGACGGTTCGGCGGTGTTCGCCGACGACGCCGATCCGTTGGGCATGTCGGCGATGTTCCGCAGCTTCGTGGCCGGCCAGCTGGCCACGATGCGCGAGCTGACGCTGTTCTATGCGCCGAACATCAACTCCTACAAGCGCTTCGTCGACGGCAGCTTCGCCCCGACGGCCATCGCGTGGGGGCTGGACAACCGCACCTGCGCGCTGCGGGTGGTGGGTCACGGCCAGGGCATGCGGATGGAGTGCCGTGCTCCCGGCGGCGACGTCAACCAGTATCTGGCGACCGCCGCGTTGATTGCCGGCGGGCTGTACGGCATCGACCAGGGGCTCGAACTGCCCGATGCCGCCGAGGGCAACGCCTACACCAGTGGCGCCGACCGGCTGCCCACCACGATGGCCGAAGCCGCCGAGCTGCTCGACAACTCGACGATCGCCCGGGAAGCGTTCGGCGACGACGTCGTCGACCACTACCTCAACAACGCACGAGTCGAACTCGCCGCGTTCAACGGCGCGGTGACCGATTGGGAGAGGAGGCGCTGTTTTGAACGGCTCTAGTCCGGCCCAGGAACGCCGGCCCGCGATCGGGCTGACAACTTACCTGCAACAGGCCCAGACCGGAGTGTGGGACGTGCGGGCCAGTTTCCTGCCCGCCATCTACTTCGAAGGAGTCGGACTGGCCGGCGGGATGTCGGTGCTGCTGCCGCCCCAGCGGGTCGACGCGGCCGCCGCCGACTCATTGCTCGACGGTCTCGACGGCCTGATCATCACCGGCGGACGCGACGTCGACCCCGGCGTCTACGGCAGTTCCCGGCACCCGGCCACCGACGAACCGGTCGACGACAGCCGGACCCGAGACGGATTCGAGCTGGCGCTGCTGCACGCCGCGATGCGCCGGCAGGTCCCGGTACTCGGCATCTGCCGGGGCGCACAGGTTCTCAACGTCGCACTCGGCGGCACGCTGCACCAGCACCTGCCCGACGTCGTCGGGCACAGCCGCCACCAGCAGGGCAATGCCGTGTTCACCACGTCGTCGATCACCACGGTGCCCGGCACCCGCGTGCAGACGCTGGTCGGACCCACCACCGAGGCGCAGTGCTACCACCATCAGGCCATCGACCAGCTCGGCGACGGTCTGATCGTCAGCGCATCCGACAGTGACGGAGTGATCGAGGCCATCGAGGTCGACCCGAGTCGGCATCCCGAGAACTGGATGGTGGCCGTCCAGTGGCATCCCGAGGAACGGCTCGACGACCTGCGCCTGTTCGCCGGACTGGTCGAGGCCGCCGCCGGGTACGCCCAACGCAGGACGCAGAAGGTGAGCGCATGACGAGCTGCGAGGTGATCAACCCGGCCACTGAGCAGCTGCTGCGCACCGTCGAGCTGACCGACCGGGCCGGCGTCGACGACGCCGTCGGGCGGGCCAGGGCCGCGCAGCGCAGCTGGGCCCGGCTGGCCC